>NZ_JAYSCO010000039.1:0-52458 GCF_041914865.1 Pseudoduganella sp.
TTCTCCGTCGCGGACGTGCGACGCTGGCTGCAGGAATCCCCGCCCTTTAGGGCGGTGAGGACGTCAACAAGTAAGGTCTTGGCGAAATGAGGATCGCGTTCGGCACGCTCCAGGATCGTTTCTTTGAAATTGGGGGGCAGTGCCATGATGTATTCTTCTTTTTAAGTTTGCGCGCCCGGGATCTTTGGACGGACTGATCCTCGCGAACGTATTCCACAATGTCGATCTTCATTCGACTAGGGTAACGAAAAAGTTACCAAGTGGCGGATCCTGGAATCGAGCAAGGTGAAGCTAACCCAGCAAAATCCGCCAGCTTTCTTTCCGGGGCGCCTGTGTCAAACGGCTGGATGCACGCTGCCCGCAATTTGTGATGCCGCGCGTTTGGGCTACAATCATGGCCCTCTGGCCGATTTACGGCATAAACCATATAAAGGAAATAACGTGAGTCTCCCGCAGTACATTACGATCAATGGCACCTCCTACGCATCCGCAAAACTGTCCGACGCTGCCAAGCAGCAGGCGGTGAACATCCAGGCGGTGGATGCCGAACTGGCGCGCCTGCAGCAGCAGATCGCCTTCATCCAGACCGCGCGCAACGCCTATTCGGCGGCGCTGATCGAGGCGGTGAAGGGCAAGGCCGGCGAGGCCGCCGCTGCCAAGGAAGAAAAGCCGAAGAAGCCGCGCGCACCGCGCAAGCCTAAGGCTAAAGCAGAGTAATCAGCGGGGATCGCCTGGTCATGGCCCATATTCTGGAACGCGTCACCACCGTCTTCAGCCCGGAAGAGGACCGCATCCGCATTGCCGGCGCGCGGCAGGATGGGCAGCAGGTGGTGATTTGGGTGACCAGGCGTTTGCTGGGCTTCCTGCTGCCGCATTTGCTGCAGCGCCTGGACGGGCAGTTCGCCAGCACGCCGCCCGAATTGCGCGACACCATGCAGGAGTTTGCGCAGCAGACGGCGCGCAGCGCCTTAGGGGAATCGGCGCCGGTCGTTGCGGCGCAGGATGACGAGGTGCTGCTGGCAAGTGCCATAGATATCGGCCAGACCGAGGTCGGCGTCTTGCTGACCTTCCGTGATGGCGGCGAAAAGTCCTTCAGCCTGCCGCTGGCCAGTGAGAATCTGCGCCAGTGGCTGCACATCCTCTACCAGGCCGACCGGGCCGCCAATTGGCAGTTGCCGCAATGGCCTGCCTGGCTGACGGGCGAAACCGGCGCCGCTGGCGCCGGCTCGTCCTTGTCATTGCATTAGCATGCATGGCTGGCGCGGCTTGCGCCCGGCGCGGGGCGCCGCTCCATGCCTTTCTCTGCCTTAACGGCTGGTGCGGTTGGCGCGCAGCGAGCCGGACATGCCCAGGCCGCTCCAGATGCCGGTCAAGGTGCCGCTGGCGGTCAAAGTACCGCTGAAGTTCAATGGTCCCATGCTGCCGGCCAGTGGTACCGATGTGCCGCTGGCATTGCCCAGGTCACCGGTAATGACCAGGGTCACGCCGGAAGTGGTCGAGCTGCCGTTGCCGGTGATCTTGCCGTTGCTGGCTACGGTGAAGGTGAAGGTGCCCAGGTCGGAGCCGTCGTAGTTGCCCGCGTAGTTGCCGGCAAAGTTCGATGCCGGGGCGGTCGGCGTCATCGCCTGGACGGTGCTGTCGATGGTGGCGCGGAAGCCTTCCAGCGTGGTGTCGGCTTTGACCTTGCGCAGCATGTCGCGCGCCAGCGCGGCGGCGGCATCGCCCGAGTAGACGTTAACGCCCACCAGCTGGGTGAAGACGGCGCTGTTGGCCGTCTTATTGTTGATCACCTGCGCGTCCAGCAGGCCTTGCGGGGTTTTGTTGTCCAGCGCGCCAGTCAGGATCGACAGCGCGGCTTTGGCACGCGTTAGCTGGCCGCTGTTGATTGCGTTGACCCAGTAGGCCTTTCCTTCGCTGTCCGGCTCGCGGTTCAGCAAATTCACATAGATCGATCGCACGAAGGCGCCGGTGTCGCCGGTGTACAGGGCTTGCGATTCGGCGCTCACGGCGAAGGAGTTCACGACCGTTTGCAAAGCGCTGCTGCCCGCGTACGCGGCATTCAGGTGCTGCGCGGTTTCCCCCTTGTTGATGATCTGCAGCTGCTGCTTGAAATTGGCGAGGCCGCCGGCGTCCGCGGGGCGGCCGAAGTATGCAATGTAGAGCTGCTGGACAACAGGTCCGTAGTCGACGGCGACGGCGGAGCCTTGGCGCATCTGCTGGGTCTTGTGCTCGGCAGTGGAGGTATCACCACCGCCGCAGGCCGACAGGCCAAGCGCGAGCAGCAGGGGGACTAGGTATCGCAACATATTCTTCCTCAAGGAATTTACACAGCTTGCGATTTTGGCATTTTTCTATTGCCACTTCAACAAATTTTCCTGCCTGCAAGTCACTTTCGGCCGCGCGCGCAGCTGCGACACGGCTTGTCGCACGCATAATCATAATTTCTCTTAAACAACCACAATTGTCTGTGACAAATGGTTAGTTTCGGAATGAAATAATGATTCTATAATGCAAGTAATATGGACATTCTTAATCTCAAAGAAGCCCTCTCAAAGCTGGAATCCGTTGGCGAGCGCCTGCTCGATAGCCGTGTTGAGCCGCTGGTGGAAAAGTCGATCAAGCAGTTGAGCGCGGAAGTGAAAAGCTCGATTGAGGATGCCAGCAAACGGGTGGAGCACAACGTCACCGTCCTTTCAAATGAAGTCCACAACCATCGTTCGATCACGGCGGAACAGATTCGCAACCTGATCGATTATTCGGCGGACAAGTTCGGCGTCATGCTCGACCAGCGCATCGCGCTCATGAAGGCGGAAGTCTCGGACCTGATCAACGAGAAGACCGAGAAGGTCAAAAAAGAGCTGGAGCTGGCCGCCGTTGCCAGCCGCCGCGCGCTCTATGTCAATGCAGCGATCTCATTCGGCCTGGCCGCCCTGGTCGCCGTGCTCAGTTTCATCTACCGCCGCACTGCTGCCGGCGAACTGGATCCATTCTTGGTCTACCGCGTGATGGTGGCAGGCTGTGGCACGTTCACCGCCGTACTCGGCCTGCTGAAAGTGATCCAGCGCTGGCGCGCCATGGAACCGGTCAAGAAGGGTATTGCCACCGTGGCGCTGGGCTACTTTGGCGTGCTGCGCCCGAACGGGGCCGTGGGTTTGTTTGCATTGAGTTTGTTTTTCCTGGCCTGCTGGGCCGCCCTGCAGTTTTACACAGCATAAATCAACGAAAAGGAACTGAGAGCTTATGGAGTTGAAGTCGCCAGAGGATATTTACGCCAGCGTATCGAATGAGGTGGACGTTATCCTCGCCAAGTTGAAAACGCTTTCGTCCGACAAGGAAATTGCGAGCGCCAAGGAAAAGGCCGAGGAGATCTTTGGAGCGCTGAGCGTTGAGCTGAAAGACAATATCGAGTCCTTAAAGCGCAACGCGGAGTGGAACACCTTCACCATCGCGTTCTATGGCGAGACCAACGCCGGCAAGTCCTCCATCATCGAGACCATGCGGATGATGTTGCAGGAGCCGGGCAAAGTGAAGCAGCAGGCTGAATTCAAGGCCCTGCAGGAACGCCTTGGCATTACCCCGGCGCGGCTGCAGGCGATGGCCGCTGCGGTGGCGGAGGCCGAGCAGAAAACCGAAAAGCTCAAGCAGGAACTCGACCAGGCGGACGCTGCGCATAGCGGCGAGATCCAACGCCTCGGCGCCCAGATCAAGGTGCTGCAGGAGATCATCCAGGAGCACAAGCAGGCTGCCTCGCTCTGGCAAAAATTGCTCGACCTGTTCATCAAGCGTCCGGAGGAGAAGCAAAGCCAGGCGCTGGCCATCGAGTTGCGCACGCGTGAGAATACCCGCCGTGTGGAGACGGCCGGCCTGCAGCAACAGCACGCCGACGCGCAGCAGAAGTATGAGGCCAGCAAGCAGGTGCTGGCGGAAGCCAATGCGTCCATGGCGCAACTGGCGCAGCATGCCGATGGTGCGATCATTGGCAAGGGCGGGAGCGACTTCACACGTGAATCGACGGCTTATGAGTTCACTGCCAACAACCAGAAGTTTGCTTTGCTCGACCTGCCCGGCATCGAAGGGAAAGAGGCCTTGGTCCTCGACGGCGTCTGGGCGGGCGTCAAAAAAGCGCATGCAGTGTTCTACGTGACCGGCAAGGCCGCCGCGCCGCAAAAGGGCGATGGCACGCATGCCGGCACCCTGGAGAAGATCAAGCAGCAGCTGGGCGCCCAGACCGAGGTCTGGACGATCTACAACAAGCGCGTCACCAATCCGATCGCACTGCAAAAGGCCAAACTTGTTGAGGGCGACGAGGAAGCCAGCCTGCGCGATGTCGATGAAAAGATGGCCAGCGTCCTCGGCGAGAACTACCGTGGGCACCTGGCGTTGAGCGCATTCCCCGCCTTCCTGGCCAGCGCCACCTGCCTGGTGCCGGAGTCGGACGAAGCGCGAAACAAGGCCAAGTTCGGCGCCAAGTATAGCGAGGACGAGCTGCTCAAGCGCTCGGGCATGGCAGAGTTCCACGATATCGTGGTCGATAAGCTGGTGCAAGACAGCAAGGCCAAGATCGTCCGTTCCAACTTCAATAAGGCGCATGGTGCGGTTGCCGATGCGACCGACCGCGTGTCAAGCACCCTGAAGGACTCGTTCGAACCGCTGGCCAGCCAGTTGGCGAAAGACGCCGCGCAGGCCCAGAAACAGCTGGACATGTCGTTTGACGCCCTGCGCGGCCGCCTGATCTCGCAAGGGGAAAACGCCGTCACTGAATTCACCGAAAGCGTGCGCAGCGCCATCTACCGGAAGATCGACGGCGACATCAGCAACGATGACTTCAAGGACGATTTCGAGCGCATCATCCGCCGAGAAAAGGAAATGCTGGTCGAAGGCCTGCCGGACAAGATGCAGGGTGAGGTCAAAAAATTCCAGGAGCAGATCAGCGGTGTGGTCGAACGGTTCGAGAGTTTCGCCACTGACCTGATGGACACTTACAGCAACCTGTCGAACACCAGCTTCGGCGAAAAATTCGACTTGAAAATCAAACTCGATAGCGGCATCAACACCGTGGGTCTGCTCAGCACACTCGCCGGTGGGGCGCTGCTGGCGTGGAACCCTTCCGGCTGGGTCATGCTGGCACTGGGCGCCGCCGGCCTGGTGGTCGGCGCCTGGAAGGCGTTCCGCGGTTTCCTCAGCTCGGACTTCAAAAAATCGGAGCAACGCAAATCCGCCGACTCCAACCTGAGCAACATTGATAGCAGGCTGCGCGACTCTTTGCGTGAAACGCTGGACGCCGCGTTGCCGCAACTGCAGCCAAAACTCGACGCTGTGAAGGAAGCGTTGGAGCTGCCGGCGCAGCAGATCGAGCAAATGGCCGCTTTGCTGAAGCAGGCCGAGCGCCAACTGAAGAATATTTCGAACACCATCAAAACGGAAGGAGCCCTGTAATGGAACACACCCTGGACGCGTTCAAGGCGCAGCAGGCGCAGTCGCTGGAACTGCTGAACAAACTGAAGGACTTCCTGCAGCAGGGCGAAGCGGTTGGCGTGGCGATCGATCCGGCACTGCAGAGCAAGCTGGAATCGGCGATCCAGTCGGTCGCTGGCGAGAAACTGCGGGTCGCCCTGGTGGGCGGCTTCTCGGACGGTAAAACTTCCATCGCGGCAGCCTGGATGGAGCGGCTGGATAAGTCGACCATGAACATCAGCCATCAGGAATCGTCCAACGCCGTGCGCCTGTACGATGTGAGCTCGGACTTTGTGCTGATCGACACGCCGGGCCTGTTCGGCTTCAAGGAGCAGGAGAACAGCTCCACCCATGAAATCGAGAAGTACAAGGACATCACCAAGAAGTACGTCAGTGAAGCGCACCTGGTCCTGTACGTGATGGACCCGGCAAACCCGATCAAGGAAAGCCACAAGGACGACCTGGTGTGGCTGTTCCGCACGCTGAACCTATTGCCGCGCACGGTGTTTGTACTGAGCCGCTTCGACCAGGTGGCGGACGTCGAGGACGAAGCCGACTACGCGCGCGGCATGGAGGTGAAGAAGGCCAACGTTACCGGCCGCCTGATCGACCTGATCGCGCTGCAGCCGGAGGAGGCCGCAGCCCTGTCGATCGTCGGCGTGGCCGCCAACCCCTTTGACCTGGGGACCGAACACTGGCTGTCGAACCTGGAACAGTTCAAAGCCCTGTCGCACATTCACACCCTGCAGGATGCAACCCGCAACAAGATCGCGGCCAACGGCGGCGCGCTGGCGGTGGTGCAGGAAATGAAGCGCAGCGTAATCCGCGATGTGCTGTCCAAGCAGCTGCCCATCGCCATCGAGAACGATGAACGCATCGCCGAGGAAGTAAAGAAGCTCGAAAACATGGGCCAGCGCCTGGACAAGCAGCTGAACATCGCCAGGAGCCAGATTTCAGATGTGCGCATCTCGCTGCGCGATTTCGTGGTGCGCTACTTCTCCGGCCTGGTAATGCAAGCCAAGGGCGTCAGCATCGATACGTTCATGGACTTCTTTGAGCGCGAAGTCGGCAGCGAGGGCATTGTTGTTTCCACCCGTTTGCAGAATGAGTTTGAACGCCAGTTGAAGACCGTGACGGAAGACATCGGCAATATGCGGATCAGCTTCGATGCGGAAGTGAGCCATTTCAATTCCGCCGTCAAAGTCATGGGCAAGCAGGGCCTGGACTACCTGGTGCAGAGCAAATTGATCAACAACACCACCGTGCTGGCCACGCGCGATGGCCTGGTCGGCGCGGCAAAATTTGTCGGCTTCGACCTGGGCAAAGTCCTCAAGTTCAAGCCGTGGGGCGCCACCAACCTGGCCAAAAACCTGAACGGCGCACTGGCTGTGTTCGGCCTGGCGATGGAGGCGTGGGACTCCTGGGAGCAAGTCAAACGCGAGCAAGCCTTTGCCAAGGCGCGTGAGGATATCGTCCATCAATTCGAAAGCCAGCGCAAAGAGCTGCTCGACATGCTCAACAGCGAAGATTTCGAGAAGCGCTTCTTCGCGAACTTTGTGGAGCTGGAAAACGATGTCGTCGCGTTGAACAAGCAGGTGGTGGAGCAGCGCGAGAAGCGCTCGCGTTTCCACGCCTGGCGCGAGGCCGGCCAGGCGATCGATGTCGAGTTCCGCGAAGTGAACGCATAAGTGAACGTATAAGGGAACGCTGAATGGGAACTATGGTGTGGGGCTTGCTGGGCCGTGAGTCGCTCGGCTCGGTGCGGCGTGTGCGTACCCTTGGGCTGGGTGCCGCTGTCCGCAATTTCAACGAACTGGCGGTGCCGGGTCTGGGCGGGGTCTGGTTTGCCCGCCAGGTCTTCCTGGCCACGCTCGGCGTTGCCGTCAACGAGCTGGCCCGGCAGGCGGGCAGCCGGACCAGCAATATCCAGGTCGCGAACGCGCTGGAAGCCTTCGGCTGCTGGCACGCACTGGACCGGAGCGGGCGCGCGCGCGATGAGCGGATCAAAGGCAGCGACACGCTGCCGCAAGTGTTGGAAGACTTCAGCTTTGCCAACATCAGCCGCCCCAGCTTCTACATCACCCAGCCCATGCGCATGCAATCCGTGCAGGCCTTGCTGGAGCTTGGCCTGGTCACGTCGAAAGGCCAGCGTTTCAACAGCTATGCGATGACCCCGGCGGGGCGCGCCTTCCTCGATGCGGCATTCCGCGAACTTCCGCTCCCGTACGGTGCGGCGCATCTGACAGCCTTGCAGCAATGGGTTTGCGGTCATGAGCGCAAACTGAATTCGACTGCGACTTGCAAGCTGCTGTCGCCGGTGGAGCCCTTGCCGTTGCCGGCGCGCGAGCAACTGCGGCACCTGCTGGTCAACGGGGTGGGGGAGGAGGCCACCCGCCGCCGCAACCTGCTGGAATGGATGGAAGACCTGCGCCATGGCCGGGTCAAGCCGGACGAGCAACCACGGCAGCTGAGTGCAACGCACTGGCACGACGTGCAAGCCGGGCGCCTTTTCTTCGCGCTGCAGGCGGCCGCCTACGCATTGCTTGAGACGATCGAAGCCTTGCTGGCGCAGCTCACGCCGCACGAAATCGCGCCATCCAGCCTGACCCAGGCGCCAGTGCACTCGGCGCTGGAGAACCTGCGCAACGCCGCCGCAGCCTACCTTGAACATGGCTACGAGGACAAGGCAGGCACCGGGGCCGGCACGTTTGCGGGCGCCTGCACCGACACTTCCGATGCGCGCCTGATCGAAAAGCTGGTCAGCCTTGACGAGCGCGTATTGCGCATGCGCGACGGGCGCATCGTGCCGGGTGCCGCATTCTCGGCGGACGCCCGCCTGGCGAACCGCGAGGCGGCAGAAGAGGAAGGACTGCCGGCAAAGGCGCCGCTGGTACCGGCGGGAGTGTCCTATCGCATCAACAATCTCTACTTGCTGAACCTTGACTTGAATGGCGTCCTGGATGCCGCCCTGGCAAGCGAAGGAGAACAACGCAATGGCTGATCCCGATTTTTCCCCGCTGTCGCTGTCGCAGCATTTCACCGCACCGGACGGTTTCACCGGTGCCTTTGGCTGGGTGTGCGGCTATTCCGCCGACGCCGAATTCATGGACATTGCGGCGGAACGCTTTACCGGGCTGACCAGCGCCGCCCGGGCCGCTGCCGGACGCCTGTACCTGGCCCTGATGCTCGATTCCGGCAGCCGGCAGATCTCGCCTGTGGCGGCGCCCGGTGTCCTGCATATCGCCGCGCTGAAGAGGGTGGGGCCCTATCGCCTGATGCACGCCAAGGTCGCGCTGCTTGGCTATCGGCACAAGGAGGAGGCAGGCCGCTGGCTGCTGCGCCTTGTGGTTTCGACCGGTAACTGGACTTGCCAGACCTTGCGCGATAGCCTGGACCTTGCCTGGCGGGTGGACCTGGACAGCGCGGCGCTGCCGGGACCGGACGATGACGAGCGGCTTGACTGCGCCGACATCGCCGCGGCGTGGGACATGCTGCGCTGGCTGCGCAAGCGCTACGATGCCGACATCTTCGGCATTCAGGACGAAGCCGGCGCGCAGTCCCCCGGCCAGTTGGCGGCCCGGGAACTGGAGCGCTGGATCGCCGCCGCCAGCCGTCGCGGCAAAGACGTGCAGCCACGTTTTATCGATAACCGAGGCATGTCCCTGCTGGACGCCATGGTCGGCACGTTCCCGGATAGGGGCGAGCGCGTCTCGCGCAACTATATTGCGCTGGGCTCAGGCTTCTTCGAAGGGAAGGGCAGCAACGCCGAAGAGCCGGCAGTGCTGCGCCAGATCGTCACCACCCTGCAGGACGAGGGCATGCTGACGAAGAACCCGTATGCGGATGTTTTTGTCGACCCGTCGGCCTGCCAGGCCGTGTCGGCGACGGCGAAAACGATGATCGATAACGGCTGGACCATCCGTGCCGCCGGCCAGCCCAGCGAGCCTGAGCGCAAGCTGCACGCCAAGTTCATTTTCAGCGCGAACCTGCGCTCCACATCGAACAATTGCAGCAGTCCGTGGCTGTATATGGGCTCGGGCAATCTGACGGCGCCGGGCTTCACCAGCCGCGCGTCGGCCAACGGCGGCAACCTGGAAGCCGGCATCGTGCTGGTCCCGGACGAGCTGTATTGGGAAGGCGGCAAGCACGTGGACCCGGCCTGCGTGCTGGGTAACGTGTTGCCGGTCCAGCGCGATCGCAAACTGGAAGACGTCGCCGCCTTGCGGGAAGGCGCCGGCATGGAGGAGCGCGAAGCGGAGTTTGCCGAACTTCCGCTCAGCTATCTTTACTGGCGCGCGGACGATGGCGGCGGCTGGCTCTGCCCGGAGTTGCCGGAAAAGCTGACGGGCACGCAACTGTCCACCAGCACCGGCGAGTGCATCGAGCCGCAGCCTGGCAAAGGGTATTGGTGGCCGGCGGCTATGCCGCGTCAGGTCATGCTGCTGTGGGGGGCTGGCGCGCATCAAGCGCTGGTGCCGGTGATCGACCAGTTTGGCCGCGTTGCCGGCGGCAAGCTGGCCGACCTGGACCTGGATGCCGCCAGTTGGGAATTGAGCCGCTTCCCCGGCACCGGCGACGAGGAAGACCCGCCCGAGGACGATCCGGCCGATCCGGACCAAGGCCAGGAACCGGGCGGCGGCCGGCGCAGTGGCGGCGTTGGCCAATACGCGATGCGCAGGATGATGGCGCTGGTCGAGCAGATCGCCGAAACGCAGTGCGGCCTGAGGCAGGCGGACTGGCAGGCCTGGTGCTATCGCCTGGAGCAGGTGCTGGTACAGGCCCGCCGCAGTGCGGCGCTGGAGGAATTCTCCCGGCTGGGGCTGAACCCTTTCAGTCCGCTCTACCTGCCGGCGTTCCGGCCCGTGTTTGCGGAAAAGAGCGATTCGGAAGCGGGCCTCCTGTATGAAGGCGTATTGCGCCGGGTCGAGCAGGCCTGGGGTGTGGCAGGTTTTGAACCGATGGGAGCTTCAGCATGAAACAGCAATTCAAAGGCTGGCCAGCCGTTGCCCGCGAGCTGCGCGCGCTTGCCGGCAGCAGCGAGGAAAACCTGAATGATGGGCAGCGCGCCAGCTTGCGCGCCATCGCCGACCGTATCGCCGCGCATGGCCTGCTGATCGCCGACGAAGTCGGGATGGGGAAAACGCGCATTGCCGCCGCGCTGGCGCATTGCGTCGTCAAATGCGGCGGGCGCGTTGGCGTGCTGATTCCGCCGGGCCTGGGCTTCCAGTGGCAAGCCGAGTTCCGCGTGTTCGGGCGGGATGTGCCGGAAGTCCTGCGCAGCCTGGACATGTTCCACCAGCGCTGGCGCGGTGCTGGGCAAACACCGTGGTACGAGGAAGATATCGTCATGGTCTCGCACTCGTTCTGCAACTGGAACATGAAATCCGGCACCCAGCGCTTTGCCCTGCTGCCGGAGGTATACGCTTGCTGGAAGAAGGCCGATAAGCGGCGGGTCCCCGGCCACTCGGTGGAGGACGCCAAGACCTGTTTGTGGGGCGGCCAGACGGCGCCGGATATCGTTGCAGCAGTGCCGAGGGACCCGGCGCACCCGGCCTTCAAATGGCTGCAGGAAATCACTGAAAAATACACCTATCCCCAACTGCAGAAGGCGGAGCACTACCAGAAGCACGGCGACCTGCGGCCGGAATTGGCCCGTGCAGTGGGCCTGGGCCTGGGCATGTTCGATCTGCTCCTGATCGACGAAGCCCACAAGAGCCGTGGCGAGATCAGCATGCTGTCACAGTTGTTGGAGCATGTGGTTTTGCGCGCGCCGGACATGCGCCGGGTTGCTATCACGGCGACGCCGGTCGAACTGAATGAAGAGCAGTGGCAGGACACGCTGGCGCGCGTTGGCGTGAAGCAGACTTTCGGCGAAGTGAAGCGTTATGCGGATGCCGTGCGCCAGCTGCGTGGCGCCTGGCGCGCCAATCCGCAGGTCAGGGCCGAGTATGCGGCGGCGGCGAAGGCCTTCCAGGAGGCCCTGTCGCCCTATGTACTGCGGCGCGACAAGCGGAGCGACGCCACCATCCGGCGCTACGCCGAAAAGACCGGATTGCCGGCCGATACCTACCGCGAGGTGGACCGCCACATCCACGTCAAGCTGGACAGCCTGTCGCTTTCCTGGAAGCGCGCAGTTTGCGCGGCGGAGGCGCTCTCCGTCATCAAACCAGGGGCGATCGGCACGCGCGGCAAGCGTTTGCGCCTGACCTTCGGTAATGGCCATGGCATTGCGGGCCTGATCGACCAGTTCAACCAGGATAGTGCCGCTGACCAGGCGCAGCTCAATTACGAGGAGGAGGGCAGCGAGGCGATTGTCGAAAAAGCCGTTTCTGCGGACGACAAGCGCAGCCAGCGCGCGCAATGGTGGTCTGGCGTGATCGCCAATGCGTTTGCCGGGAACAGTGAAGACGTTCTGTACGAGCACCCCGCGATCCAGGCAACGGCAGCGTGTATCGAGAAGCTGGTCGCCGACGGCGAGAAAGTACTGGTGTTTGGCCGCTTTACCAAGCCGATGGAGACCTTGGTCAAGTTCCTGAACGCCTGTGAAATGCTGCGCCGCTTAAATAGCGGCAAATCCTGGCCGCAATCGAAAATCCACGAGGGCGACACGGATGGCGAGCGTGGCGAGTGGCCGGCGGTCAGCGCGGCTTACCGCTGGGTCCACAAAAGGGACATGACCGAAGAAGACCAGCGCCGCATCGCCAGCCAGCTGCGCACCCAGTACGAGCAGCTTGAAGCGGCGCGCAAGCGCTTCCGGGCGCACCTGATGGACCGTCTCGAAGGCGCGCTGGAGAACAGGAGCGCGGCGACGATTTCCTTGTTCCGGGCGTTCCGTGCGCACGCACAGGATGCCGCCGAGCATGGCAGCCTGGCGGCCGTCTCGCGCGCCATGCTGAACCTGCGCCCCGAGTTCCTCACCGCTGAACCGCAAGCGCACGAGCTGGCGGACACCTTCATCGAAGTCCTGCGCGGCGCCATGGACCGCGACGATCCGGAAGCGATGGATGGGGAAATCGAGGCTGGCAATGCGTGGCCGGACATAGCGGAGCGCCTGTCGGACGAGTTCCTGCGGCCAGAAGGCGGCTTCGCACGTTTGATGGATGGCAGCACCAGGCCACATTCGCGCCAGATGCTGCAGCAAGCATTCAACCGCCGTGACAGCTTCCCGCAGGTACTGGTTGCCCAGTCGATGGTGGGACGTGAAGGGTTGAACCTGCACCGTGAATGCCGCACGGTGGTGATGATGCATCCTGAGTGGAACCCGGGTGTGGTGGAACAGCAGATCGGACGGGTTGACCGGGTCGGAAGCTGCTGGAGCAGGCTGCTTGAAAAAGCGCTGGAGGATGGCACGCAGCCGCAGCACTTCCCGCGCATCATGGTGAAGTCAGTGATCTTCGAAGGGACTTACGACGCCAGGCATTGGGAAGTGCTGCAGGAACGCTGGCAGGATTTGCGGGCGCAACTGCACGGCATTCCGATTCCGCAGGGAACGGCAGAAGGCGATGAGGAAGGCCTGCGCCTCATCGGCGAGATCAACGCCGCCGCCCCGGATTTTTCGCCGCGATGAAGTAACGCCGCCGCCCCGCTGTGGCGGGGCGGGTGGTGGCTTAGTGCTTGTCGAAGCAGGCTGGGCAGGATTTGCCCGGCACGTATTCCGGCGCCAGCTGCTGGCGTGGGGTGACCACGGCGCGGCAGGCGAAGCACTGGGTGGTTTCGGTCGGCTGCAGCTGCGGGTTGAGCGCGGTGCGGTAGTCGAACACGAAGCAGTCGCCGGTGTAGTGGGCGCCGCCGACTTCCTCAAAGTACTTGAGGATGCCGCCTTCCAGCTGGTACACGTTGTCGTAGCCAATGTTCTGCATGTGGATCGCAGCTTTTTCGCAGCGGATGCCGCCGGTGCAGAAGGTGACCACGGTCTTGCCTTCGAAATCGGCTTTGTGCTTTTCGATGATCTCCGGGAATTCGGTGAATTTCTTCAGGCGGTAGTCGACGGTGTTGTTGAAGGTGCCGACGTCGACTTCGTAGTCGTTGCGGGTTTCCACCATGACCACCGGCTTGCCGTTGTCATCGTGGCCCTGGTCCAGCCAGCGCTTCAGGGTCTTGGCTTCCACATGCGGGGCGCGGCCTTCTTCCGGCTTGATCAGCGGCATGCGCATGGTGATGATTTCTTTTTTGATGCGCACCAGCATGCGGCGGTGCGATTGCTCGGCCGACAGGCTTTCTTTCACTTCCAGGTCGGCCAGGCGGGCGTCGCTGCGGACCCAGGCCAGGTATTCGTCGATATTGGCGCGGGTGCCGGACAGGAACATATTGATGCCTTCCGGGGTCAGCAGGATGGTGCCTTTCAGGCCCAGGCGGGCGCAGATTTCCTGGTATTGCGGACGCAGTTCGTCCAGCTTGTCCATCGTGATGAACTTGTAGGCTGCGATGTTGACGTAAACGGCTGGTGCCGCGCCGGGCGTTGCAGGCGCGTTTTCGATGGTTGCTTGCATGGGGTTGGTATGAGGTTAAAACCGGAACAGCCGACATTATAGCTGCTCTCTGGCTTCTGCTCAAATATTGGGCAGGTCGACGGAACTTTTCCGGTTCGCTGTTTTCCAATCGTTTCCTTAAGCAGTGGAGGAATGATCATGGACTCGATTGATGAGCAGCGGTTTAAGCGTATGGAAGAGCAGTTGCAGGAGATCCTGCACGTATTGCGCATGCATGCGAACCAGATGGATCACCGATTTACGATGCAAGACGTGCAATCCAAACATTTGGCAGAGATGACGGTTCTTCGTCTCCAGGCGGACATCTTTGAGCGGATGCCTAAGAGGAGCTGACTGAGGTGCATCAATGCGCGCCTCAGCTGCAGGGGAACAATAAGGAATCGCAGTCTTTTTGTGAGGCCACATGGAACTTCCACGTCCTGATGATGATCAAAGCCCTCCAGATCATGAATCGAGGATCACCAAGCTGGAGGTGCGTGTGCAAGACCTTTCGGTTGAGCTTAAATTGCTCAGGCAGTTAGTCGAGGATGGTTTTGCTGCGCAGAACGCGCGTATCGATGCATTGCCTGGGCAAATTCTCTCGGTTGTGAGCGCAGAATTGACTGAAAAGCTCGCCGCCCAGAACGAAGCACATATTCTGGGAAACGAAGAGTTTAGAATGGCTATTGAAGCCAGGCTCGAGGTGTGGCGGGCTGAGAATGATCGAAAGCTTGAGACGTGGCGCAAGAAGAACGATTCGAAGCTCGAAGCTTGGCGCAAGGACAACGATTCAAAGCTCGAAACTTGGCGCAAGGACAATGATTCAAGGCTCGAGACGTGGCGCCGTGAGAACGATTTAAAGCTTGAGACGTTGAGCGGGAAGGGGGATTCAAAGCTGGAGACCTGGCGTAAGGAGAACGATTCCAAGCTCGAGAAGTGGCGCAAAGAAAATGATGCGAAGTTTGATGAGTGGCGCCGGGAGATGCGGCTTTGGTTCAGGTTAATGGTTGGTATTCTGATCACGGCCATGGTGGCGTCCTTTTTCACTTGAGCTGTACTAGCTCAGACTTAATATGACACCGCGTGCTAGTTGGGAGGCGGCTTCCGCCCCCCTTGCGGCCGCCCAATTCATCGCCGTATCTGACCTCGACCAATGTAGCTCGGTATGATCGCCTCAGTCATCGTGTTCGCCCACGGCAATTCATTGATCGAACTTTCGACCAACGGGTTTAACGTGGGCTGCCTTTCAAAGTCCAGCGCTTCATCGATGGTTTTCTAAACGGTTACGTCATCTGGGAGAACCGCACGAAACGTTATCTCAATAAGCTGCTGCGGAAACGCAAGCCGGCTAACGCCGATCAGATTACTTGCGCATTGCGGAAAATCATTACCATAGACCGCTTTCCTGACTTTTCCCGCTACCTCAAACGCTGCATCGACATCAAGAACATAAAGAGTCTCCTCGACGACGTTATCTAGCGTCGCACCAAATTGAGCCAACAAGGCGATCGTGTTCAAGTAGGTCTGCCGCATCTGTTGTTCCATGCCGGAGAAGTCAGTTGGCTTGCCATTGGCATCGAGTGTCGCCGGGGCAACTAGAACACCCTCGTGGTCATGGCCCAGTTGGCCTGACACGTAGATGACGTCCTTTACCTTGACCGCCTGGTTGTACCCGTAGATGCCTTCCCAGGCAACGCCATGATTGGCAAATGTTTTATTGAGAGTTCTCGTCATAGTGGTCCACTGGTTAGTTAGTCTCTTCGCTTCCGTTTGCGCGACCTCTTCGGTTCGCAAGCACATACAGTGCAATTTTCAGCGAGCGAATCCAAAACCGCATCCCTAATTAGAGGGAGGGAAAAGAACCGCGTCTACCTGGACGTCCGCAACTGGACGTTTTCGGACCAAGCGAGACTCTATCCCATCTGACAGTCAATATCAGATCAAGTTTGAGCCACTACACTTGAGCGCTGCTTGCTGGCATAAGGCAAAATAGTGGGATGACAACTTTCCCCAACCTTCCTCCGGCCGGGCCGGCGACCTTGCTGCGGGCTCTGTTCAAGGGCGCGCGGTCGAGCCGGGCGCCGGTCGAAATGACCTCGACCTTTTCGCTCGATAAGATCGATGCCGATTCGCTGAAGCGGTACAACGCCTTGCTCGGCTTTGCGCCCGATGCGCTGCCGATTACCTTCTACTATCTGCCGACCCAGCGGGCGCATTTGGCGACGATGTTGGGACCGGAGTTTCCCTTCCGCCTGGCGGGCATGGTGCACGTGGAGAACGACATCCGTGAGCAGCAGCGGCCCGACCTGGCGCTGCCGATGGAGCTGGCCACGCGGGTGGTGGTGGAGCCGCCGGCGGAGAATGGGGCGCGCTATTGTGAGCTGCTGACGGTGGGCACGCAGCAGGGGCAGACCGTGTTCGAGTGTCGCAGCCGCTACCTGGCGGTGCGCGGCAGGCGGCGGGCGGAAGGTGGGGCCCGCGCCGCAGTGCCGCCAGTGGCGGAAGGGCGCGCGGTGGGTGAGTGGTTACTCGCGGCGGATGCGGGACGGCGCTATGCGGCGGTGTCGGGCGATTGGAACCCGATCCACCTGTGGCCATGGTCGGCGCGCTTGCTGGGGATGAAGGCGCCGATAATCCACGGCATGCATTCGGTGGCCAAGGCGTGCGCTTTGCTGGAGCAGGCGGAAGGACGCCGCCTGGGCGCGATCTCGGCCCGTTTCAAGGCGCCGATTCCGCTCGGCTCGCAGGTGGAGCTGCGGCTGGGGGAAGCGGGTACTTACCAGCTCCGCGCGGGCGCGGCGCTGGCGGTGGAGGGAAGCTGGCGCTGATGCTTCCGTTAGCGCTTACTTCTGCGCCAGCACCCAGCGCACCAGCTGGTGCGCCTCAGCGTCGGTCACCTGGTTGGGCGGCATCGGCACCGCGCCCCAGACGCCGGATCCGCCTTGCAGGACCTTGAGCACCAGTTTGTCCTCGGCCCCCTTATCGCTCTTGTATTTGGCGGCGACATCCTTGAAGGATGGGCCGACCAGCTTCTTGGCCATCGCGTGGCAGGCGAAGCAGCTTTTCGATTTGGCCAGTTGCTCGGCGTCGTTCGCCTGGGCGGTCAGCGCGGCGGACATCAGCAAGGCGGCAGCGACGATTTTCATGGTGTTCTCCGAAGGAATGTGTAGCCCATTCTAAACCGGCTCCTGCCGAAATCCCGCGCAATTTGCAACCATCTGTGTCTGCTTGTACAGGTCAGGAGGCGACCTATACTGAACTAGTTAGTGAACTAGTTCTAATAGGCCCAACATGTATAGGGAAATCGGCGCGTTCGATGCTAAAGCCCGCCTTTCGGAGCTGTTGCGTGAGGTCGCGGAGCGACAACGTTTCACCATTTCTGTGCGTGGAAAGCCGGTGGCCGACCTTGTCCCTTCCGAAGCCAACGCTCGGCAGGACATTCAGGCCACGATCGATGCGTTGCGCAAGATTGAGCTGATCAAAGGGGTTGGCGACGACGAAATCCGGGACTGGATCCGCGAAGGCCGGCAATGAAACTGGTGCTGGATGCTTCCATGGTCCTGGCATGGCAATTTGCGCGGCAGGATGCTATTGAGCAGGCTTGTGCAGCGCGCCTGCGCGATCACCTGGCCGACTTCGAACTATTGGCGCCTGCATTCCTGCATCTGGAGCTTGCCAACGGTTTGTTGGTGGGGGAGCGGCGGGGGATGCTGACAGTTGCCCAAGCCGAAGCGTTTTTACAGCTGGTGGATGCGCTCCCCCTGGTGATGGAAGCTATTTCACCAGTCGTGCAAAGACGGCAAGTATTGCATCGGGCGCGATTGTGCGGGCTGACTGTCTATGGCGCGAGCTATCTGGATCTGGCTTTGCGCACAGGAGCAATTTTGGCAACCTTTGACCGCCAGTTGGCCGCTGCCATGCGGGCGGTGGGCGGGAAGGTATACGAATAGCGGTAGCCCGAGCTCAGGCGGTAAAATAGCGGGATATCCGACTATCCATCGACCGCCCGCCCAATGAGCATTGAAACAATCGACCAGCCAGTAGACGCCGCGCCAGCCCAGGCGCCCGCCGGACCGCAATTCGTCCACCTGCGTGTGCACACGGAGTATTCGATTGTCGACGGCCTGGTGCGCTATGACGACATGATCAAGAAGGCGGTCAAGGACGGGCAGGGCGCCCTGGCCGTGACCGACCTGGCCAATATGTTCTGCATGGTGCGCTTCTACAAGGCGGCGCGCGGCAAGGGCATCAAGCCGATCATCGGTGTCGATACCTGGATCACCAACGACGAAAACCGCGACAAGCCGCACCGCATCATGCTGTATGCGAAGAACCGCATGGGCTACCTGCAGCTGTGCGAGCTGCTGTCGGAAGCGTGGCTGAACAACCAGTACAAGGGCCGCGCCGAAATCCGCACCGAATGGCTGCGCGACCTGCCGAACAAGGAGTACCCGCTGCTGCCGGGCGTTGACCCGCGCGACTGCCTGATCGCACTGTCCGGCGCCCACTTCGGCGACATCGGCCAGGCCATCGAGAACGGCAACCTGGAGCTGGCGGAAGCCAATGCCCGCAAGTGGGCCGAGATTTTCCCGAACGGCCATTTCTACATCGAGATCCAGCGCGCCGGCCAGGCCAACCAGGAAGTGCAGGTGCGCCAGTCGGTGGCGCTGGCGGCCAAGCTTGGCCTGCCGGTGGTGGCCACGCACCCGGTGCAGTTCCTGTCGCAGGACGAGTACATCGCCCACGAGGCGCGCGTCTGTATCGCGGAAGGCGAGATGCTGGCCAACGCCAAGCGGGTCAAGCGCTTCAACGAGCAGATGCGCTTCCTCACGCAAGCGGAAATGGCGGAGCTGTTCCACGACCTGCCTGCTGCCCTGCAAAACTCGGTGGAGATCGCCAAGCGCTGCAACCTGAACCTGGTGCTGGGCAAGCCGCAGCTGCCGAACTTCCCGACCCCGGGCATGACCATCGACGAATTCCTGGTCGCGGAAACCACCAAGGGCCTGGAAGAACGCCTGATCCAGCTCTTCCCCGATCCGGAGAAGCGCGAGAAGGAGCGCCCGCGCTACGAGGCGCGCCTGAAGTTCGAGAACGACACCATCATCAAGATGAAGTTCCCGGGCTACTTCCTGATCGTTGCGGAGTTTATCCAGTGGGGCAAGAACAATGGCGTGCCGATCGGCCCGGGCCGTGGTTCCGGTGCCGGCTCGCTGGTGGCGTATGCGCTGAAGATTACCGACCTGGACCCGCTGAAATACAACCTGCTGTTCGAACGTTTCCTGAACCCTGAGCGCGTATCGATGCCCGACTTCGATATTGACTTCTGCCAGGAGAAGCGCGAACTGGTGATCCAGCACGTGAAGGACCTGTACGGCCGCGAAGCGGTGTCGCAGATCGCCACCTTCGGCACCATGGCGGCGAAGGGCGCAATCCGCGACGTGGGCCGCGTGATGGACTTCGGCTACAACTTCTGCGACGGCGTCTCCAAGCTGATTCCGTTCAAGCCGGGCAAGCCGGTCTCCATCGCCGAGGCGATCGAAGAGGAGCCGCTGCTGAAAGAGCGCCAGGAGAACGAAGAAGAAGTGCGCCAGCTGCTCGACCTGGCGCAGCAGGTGGAAGGCATCACCCGTAACATTGGCATGCACGCCGGCGGCGTGCTGATCGCGCCCGGCAAGCTGACCGATTTCTGCCCGCTGTACACCCAGTCCGGCGACTCGGGCGTGGTATCGCAGTTCGACAAGGACGATGTGGAGGCCATCGGCCTGGTGAAGTTCGACTTCCTGGGCCTGACCACGCTGACCATCCTGGACCGCGCGGTCAACTACATCAAAGACCTCGACCCGGCGCTGGCCGATTTCGACCTGGCCAAGCTGCCGCTGAACGACCGTCCGACCTACGAGCTGCTGACCAAGGCGAAGACCGTCGCCGTGTTCCAGCTTGAATCGCGCGGCATGCAGGGCATGCTGAAAGACGCGCGTCCTGACCGCTTCGAAGACATTATCGCGCTGGTGGCGCTGTACCGCCCGGGCCCGATGGACCTGATCCCGGACTTCTGCAAGCGTAAGCACGGCGAGAAATTCGATTACCCCGATCCCCGCACCGAGGGCATCCTGTCCGAAACCTACGGCATCATGGTTTACCAGGAACAGGTTATGCAGATGGCGCAGATCATCGGCGGCTACTCGCTGGGCGGCGCGGACATGCTGCGCCGTGCGATGGGTAAGAAAAAAGCCGAAGAGATGGCGGAGCACCGCGAGATCTTCCGCAAGGGCGCGCAAGAGGGCGGCCTGACCATCGAGAAGGCCGACGAGATCTTCGACTTGATGGAGAAGTTCGCCGGCTACGGCTTCAACAAATCGCACGCGGCTGCGTATGCGCTGCTGTCGTACCACACCGCGTATTTGAAGCACCACCACACCGCAGCGTTCATGGCAGCCAACATGTCCTTGGCCATGGACGATACGGAGAAGGTGAAGATTCTGGTGGAAGACTCGATCGACGTCTGCGGCCTGACCATCCTGCCGCCGGACGTCAACAAGTCGGCCTACCACTTCCGCCCGGACGGCGAGCCGGGCAAGAAAGCCACCAAGATCCGCTATGGCCTGGGCGGCGTGAAGGGCGCCGGCCAGAACGCGATCGAAGCGATCATCGCCGCCCGCACCGCCGGCGGCCCGTTCACCAGCCTGTTCGACTTCTGCAAACGCGTCGACAAGAAGCAGATGAACCGCCGCACCATCGAAGCCCTGATCCGTGCCGGCGCGTTCGACTGCTTCGGCGTCGACCGCGCGGTGCTGTTTGCCTCGGTCAGCTTCGCCATGGAATACGCCGACCAGGAAGCCAAATCGGCCAACCAGGTCAGCCTGTTCGGCGGCGATGATTCCGACCTGGTGGCGCCGCCCGACTATGTGCAGGCCTTGCCGTGGACCGACCGCGAAAAGCTGGCGGAGGAGAAGATCGCGCTGGGCTACTACCTGTCCGGCCACATGTTCGACTCCTACCAGGCCGAAGCGCGCCGCTTCGCCCGCACCAAGCTGTCCGAACTCGAACCATCGCGCGAACCGCGCATGATGTGCGGCGTGATTTCCGGCATCCGCACCCAGATGACCCAGCGCGGCAAGCTGCTGATCGTCACGCTGGACGACAAGACCGCCGTGGTGGAAGTCACCGTCTACAACGAAGTCTTTGAACCGAACAAGCACATGTTCAAGGAAGACGAATTCCTGTGCGTGACGGGCAAGGTATCGGAAGACCGCTTCTCCGGCGGCCTGCGCATTTCCGCCGAAAAGGTGTACAACATCACCGCCGCGCGCATCCAGTTCGGGCGCCAGATCGGGCTCGCGCTACCGCAAGCCGTGCCCTCGGCCAAGCTGGCCGAAGTACTCGGCCCGCACCGCGACACCTACGGCCTGCCGGTCTCCATGCGCGTGAAACCGCAAGGCATCGACTGCGTGCTGCAGCTGGGCGACGACTGGCGCGTCGCCCCCTCGGACGAACTGAAGACCGCGCTCGAGCAAGCGCTGGGCGCGCAGGAAGTCGCCATCGAATATTAAGGAGGCGCCCATGGAGATGAAACGCATCAACGCCGGCAAGCTGCGCGCGATTGGCTACGACGAACGCACGCGCGTGCTGCGCGTCGAGTTCGACGACGGCAGCGCGATCGACTACGACAGCGTCAGCCGCGACATCTGGCAACGCTTCTCCAGCACCGGCAGCGCCTGGAGCTTCTACCGCGACAACATCGAAGAAGAGTTCACCGGCCGCAAAGGCCGCGCCAAGCCGCAAGCCAGCACCCGCCCCCCTGGACTCGACGATCTGTTCGGCTGAAAAAAATGGGGACGTACCCCATTTAATTGGCAACTTTTTTCCTGCGGGAAAAAGTTGCCAATTAAATGGGGTACGTCCCCATTTTTTTTCCCCATTTTTTCCTTTACATGTCTTTCAGGGAGGTGATGGCGTAGCCTTTGCTCCCCATCTGCTGGGTCAGCTTGTCGATGTGGTAGTCGGGCAGGGCTTGCACGTCGTCTTCTACTTCCAGTGATTGCTCAGCTGGCAGCCAGTCGGTATTGATGGCTTCTTGTGGGATGGGTTTGCCCTCGGGCACGGCGAGGTAGGAAAAAATGCCGTTGTGTTCGGCGCGACGATAGATATCCAGGCGCATCTTCATCTCCCTTCAACTTGTCCTACGCACAGGCTGCGTAACGCTTCGATTCTACACCCGCTTATGCCACTTTTGCAGGCGCCATTTTCGCCAGTACCGAAAGATTGATCTGGGTCATCAAATCGTGGCGGCGGCGCATTTCGGCGCGTTTCTTCGATGGAATTTGTTCCATGTCCGGCGCCTGCAGCGGGCTGCACGGCAGCTGCCAGTCGCCATCGGGACGGCTGGCGGCGCCCATTTCCTGCCACAGGCTGTCGTAGCAGGCTTTGACCTTGCCTTTGCGGATCGATTTGCCGCACACGGTGCGGTTGCTGTTGCCCACCAGGACCAGGCGCTCGCAGCCCCAGGCGTGGCCGAGCTGGCTGACCAGCTTGATCAGCAGGTTCTTCGGGCGCAGGCCGTGCAGGTCGCGTGTCGCCTCGCGCCCCAGTTCGAGGCCGCCGCCGCATTGCGGGCCTTGCACGCAGCCAATGCCGATCTGGCGCGCCTGGCCTTCCTGCATGAAGGAGAAGGCCAGCGAGTACACCAGGGTGCCCTGGCACAGCAGCTGCAGCACCAGCTCGCCCTCCCGTTCCATCGGCACGACGGCGCGCAGTTCGATGGTATAGTGTGCGCCCGATTTTCCCGTGAAGCTGGCCAGCTCCAGCCCGTGGCGCGCGGCTTGCACCGTGGCTTCGCCCAAGCCTTGCTGCAGGATGAAGCGGTAGTGGTCGGCGAGGGCGGCCAGGCGGCCGTGCTGGCAGTAGCGCTTGCTGAGCCAGGGGCGGTAGATCTTGTGGATCAGGCGCGGCTGCAGGGCGGCCAGCTCGCGCAAGGCAGCGTGGGAATTGAGCAGGTCGAGCCAGCCGCGCGTCAGGCGCGGGGCGCCCAGGGCGCGCATGTGCAGCTTCAGCCCTGCCGTAAAACGGGACAGCGGCGATTTGGGTTCCAGCCCGGAACGCAGGGTGATAGCGTGCTGATACATGGTGTTATAAAAGCGAAACAGTGCGTTACAATCCGACAATGCTAATTGCACCGCATTGGTGCGGCAATACTGTAGGTTTTCGTACGCGTTCCGCTTATGTGTTGCTGTGAATCAATGCGTGTTGCTTCATGTGTGATTCCTGCTTCACGTCTGTCGGTTACGTAAAACACTTAGTTGCGAATTTTTCCCATGCGCTTTCCTCCTCTGTTGCCGGCAGCTGGTTTTATACTGGTCTACCTGCTTTTTGACTGGCTGAGCTATGTCGAACCCTTGCTTGGGCTCAACATCACGCCTTGGAATCCGGATACGGCGCTGGGCCTGGTGTTCTGGCTGGTGTATGGGCGGCGCGCGGCCTTGCCCTGGTTCCTGGCCCTGGTGGCGGGCGACGTGCTGGTGCGCGGCATGCCGGGCGGGCCGCTTGGCACCGTCCTGACGGCGGGCTGGCTGACCTGCGCTTACGGCTTGCTGGGCGAGGCGCTGCGCAAGGCGCTGGCGGGGGCTTCGATCTTCGCCTCGCGCCGCAGCTTCTACCGCTGGCTGGCGCTGGTGGCGACCGGCACCATGCTGAATGCGGTGATCCATATTTCGCTGCTGGCCTGGCAGGGACTGGTGCCGTGGGAGGTCTGGCTGCGTGCCGCCTGGCGTTTCGGATTCGGCGATATGGTGGGTGTGGTGGTCAGCATGCCGCTGCTGCTGAAGCTCGCTACCCCGGAGGGCCGGGCGCGCCTGCGCGCGGCGACCTGGCGGCCGGAGACCCTGGGTTACCTGGCGCTGGCCATCTTCGTGCTGTGGGCGGTGTTCGGCTACATCATGACGTCCGAGTTCAAGCACTTCTATTTCCTGTTCCTGCCTTTGATCTGGGCCGCTTCGCGCCAGGGCGTGCATGGCGCGGCGCTGGTGGTGTTCGTGCTGCAGCTGGCGATCGTCACGCTGGTCAAGGCTAACCAGGCCAACAACATCACGGTGTCGGAGCTGCAGCTGCTGGACGCGGTGCTGGCGCTGGTGGGCTTCTTTATCGGTATCGTGGTCGACGAGCGGCGCCAGGTGGCGGAGGAGCTGAAGCAGACCTTGCGCCTGGCGGCGGCGGGCGAGATGGCGGCGGCGCTGGCGCATGAATTGAACCAGCCGATGACGGCGCTGGCGGTGTACGGCAAGGCGTGCGAACATTTGCTGGCGCGCGGCGAGACGGGCGAGCTGCTGAGGAACGCCATCGGCCAGATGATCAACGAGTCGGCGCGCGCGGCGGAGGTGGTGCGCCGCCTGCGCGATTTCTTCCGTACCGGCGCCATGCAGCTGGAAACGGTGGGCGCGGCGGCTTTGATGGCGGGCATCGTGCAGCAGTTCCGGCCGCAGTTCCATGAGCATGGGGTGCAGCTGGCCGTGGCGCCGGCGCCGGCGCTGGCGGTGCAGGTGGACCGCCTGCAGATTGAACTGGTGCTGCGCAACCTGCTGGCCAATGCGCTGGATGCGGTACGCGCGCAGCCGGCCGGACAGCGCAGCATCAGCATCGTGGCCGAGAACGTGGGCGGCAGGCTGCGCTTCACGGTGGAGGACAGCGGCAGCGGCCTGACGGAGGAGGCGGCGGCGCGCCTGTTCGAGCCTTTCGTCTCGACCAAGGCCAGCGGCATGGGCCTGGGCCTGGTGCTGAGCCGCGCCATTGTGGAGGCCCACGGCGGGACTTTGTGGGCCGAAGTTGCCGCGCATGGCGTCTTTCGTTTTATACTGCCGGCGCTGGATTCTGGAGAATGAACGTGTCCCCCAACCTTACCGTTTTCATCGTTGACGATGATCCTTCGCTGCGCGATGCACTGGGCTTGCTGCTCGGCGTGCGCGGCTACCGCACCGCTGTTTTCGCCAGCGCCGAGGCTTTCCTGCAGGCTTACCAGCCCGAGTGGGCGGGCTGCCTGGTGGCCGACATCCGCATGTCCGGCATGGACGGCCTGGCGCTGCAGCGCAAGCTAAGCGAGATGGAGTGCCTGCTGCCGGTGATTATCGTGACCGGCCATGGCGACGTGAGTTCGGCGCGCGAGGCCTTCAAGGCGCGCGCGGTGGATTTCCTGGAGAAGCCGTTCGATGAGGATAAGCTGATCGCCGCCATCGAGGAGGCGTTCTCGATGCAGCAGCGCCAGCGCCAGGACCAGGACCGCCGCAACCAGCGCGACCAGCTGCTGGCCGAGCTGACGCCGCGCGAGCGCGAGGTGTTTGAACTGGTGGTGATGGGCCGCCATAACCGCGAAATCGCGCCGGAGCTGAACATCAGCGTGCGCACCGTGGAAGTCCACAAGGCACGCCTGATGGCCAAGCTGGGCGTGGACAACGTGGCCGACCTGGTGCGCGTGGCGCTGCGCGACTAAGCGCTCTGGCGCTCCTGGCGCTGCCGGCGCCAGCGCACGATCACATCGCACACCTGCTGCGGGGTGATCGCTTCCATGCAGCGGCAGGCTGCCTTGTCCTGGCATTGGCCGCAGGCCTGGGCGGCGGCCAGGTTTTCGGCCTGGGCGCCCAGCGCGCCCCAGCGCGCAATATCAATCGGTTTGATCGGCGGGAACAGCCCCAGGGTAGGGCGGCCCAGCGCTGCCGACAGGTGCAGCGGGCCGGTGCCGCTGGCCACCAGGCCGTCGGCGCGGCCGATCAGGGCCAGCAGCTCGCGCAGGTCCAGTTTGCCGCACACATTGTTCACATTGGGCAGGGCCAGCAGCGCGGGCGCCTGCTGCGCCAGCAATTCGCCTTCCGCCGCGCTGCCGGTCAGCCACAGCTTCACATCGCCGTAGGCCTGCAGCAGGCGCGCCAGCTGCGTGAAATGGGCCAGCGGCCATTCGCGGCCGTTGCCGTTGGATTTGGTGTGCAGGATCAGGTGGTAGCCTTGCCCGCCCAGCAGGGCGTCGACCTTGTCGCTGGCCGGCGCCTGCAGCCCGTACAGCGGCCAGACTTCCTGCAGCGGCGGCACCTGCTGCAAGCCCAAAGGACGCAGCAGTTCGAAATTCAGCTGCGCTTCGTGCAGCTGCGATTTGACGCGGCTGAAGCGCACCATGTCGTTGCAGGTGAACCAGTGGTAGAAGCGGTGGCTGGTGCCGATGCGGTGGCCGATGCCGGCGCGCCAGGCGGCCATGGCGATGCTGCGTTTGGGGAAGGCCAGCAGCACCGTATCGTAGCCGGCGCTGCGCAAGTGCTGCGCCAGGTCGGGATGGTCTTCCACGGCCACCACTTCATCCACGTGGCGGCACTGGCCCACGGTGTGGGCCGCGTAGCGCCGCACCAGGAAGGTGATGTGCACGCCCGGGTAGCGCTGTTTCAGCCAGCCGGCGATCGGCAGGGTCAGCACCACGTCGCCGATATTGTCGGTGCGCGTGACCAGGATGCGGCGCGGCGCACTGGCGCCGCGCGTCAGGTGCAGGCAGATGCCGGCCAGGCTGCATACCATGGTGACGTAGAACAGCTTGGGCGCCATCAGCCAGAACATGGTGTCGGTCAGGCCGAAGCCGACGAAGCACAGCACCATCACCATGCCGGCCAGGGCCAGCGGGCGCTGCCCCTGGTCGCTGGCGTGCAGCATATGGCGGAAGAACTGGAACGGTGCCGCGTACATCACCAGCAGCAGGCTGAAATCGAGCAGGCCGCCGGTGGCCAGGAAGTGCAGCGCGTCGTTATGGCTGCTGCTGAAGCCGAGCGCGGGCGAGTTCTGGATCATGCCTTGGGCGGCCAGCGCGTGCAGGGCGATGTCGAAGTTGTCGCGCCCCACGCCCAGCCACGGGTTGTCGATGAACATCAGCCAGGAGGCTTTCCACAATTCGAGCCGGATCGCCACCGAGGTGGTGGCGTCGCCGCGCGCCAGGTAGCCCTGGATGTCGGACACGGCTTCCGCCACGCGCTGCGCCACGCCGGTGGCCGGCACCAGGTAGGCCAGCACGCACAGGGCGGCCGCCATGCCCAGCGCCACCAGCATGCGCTTGCCGTGCATCTGGTAGCCGTAGCGCGCCAGCGGCAGCGCCACCAGCGGGAAGGCCAGCCAGCCGCCGCGCGAGGCCGACAGGGCGGAGGCGACGATGCCGGCCAGCAGGGCCAGGGCCGGCAGGTAGCGCAGTTCGCGCGAGGTATTCAGGCTGCAGATCGACATCAGCCCCATGGCCAGGGCCAGGTCGCCGAAGGTGATCGCATGATGGGTAAAGCCTTCGGCGCGCGGCATGCCCCAGAACTGGGTCTGCAGCACGGCCAGCGCGGCGGCGGCCAGGGTGCCATAGCACAGGCCGAGCCAGAAGTGGCGCGGCTGCGGCCGCAGGTGGCAGAACACGCCGATGCAGGCCAGGCCGAACAGCATGCGCGAGGGGCCGTCCAGCGTGCGTAGCGGCTGCTGGTCGAGCACCATGCGCAGCAGCGAAAACAGGAAGAAGGCGCCAAACGCCAGCACCAGCGGGCGCACGCTGCGCCAGTTGTCGCGGTAGCAATCGAACACGCCGTGGCGGAAATGCCAGGCAAACAGGATCAGCGCCAGGGCCTGGATGGCGCCGATGCCGAAGGAGGTGGTCAGGGCCAGGGCCGGCAGGGCGAAGGCCAGCAGATTGGCGTGCAGTCGTGTCTTGGCGGGCGTTAGATCTTGTGTTTCCAGCATGGGACTGCGCAATAATGGTGGGGACTGAAAAGTGCCTGATTATAGCAGCCGGCCCTGTGGCGCCGCGGGCCGGCGCGTGTTGTTGCCGTTGCTGCAATCGGTAATAATGGCTGGTTACTGCATTTGGAAAAATGGACAACATGACTTTGCATTCCGGCCGTACGCTGGTGATTTCGCCCAACTGGATCGGTGACGCCGTGATGGCGCAGCCGCTGCTGCAGCTGCTGAAGGCGGCCCACCCCGGGCGCCCGATCGACGTGCTGGCGCCGCCCGCCGTGTCGCCGGTCTGGCGCCAGATGGAGGAAGTGGCCGAGGTGCTGGAAACGCCGTTCCGCCATGGCGCGCTGCAGCTGAAGGAGCGCTGGCGCTATGCGCGGCTGCTGCGCCAGCGCGGCTATGTCGATGCCTACATCCTGCCCAATACCCTGAAGTACGCCCTGATCCCCTGGCTGGCCGGCATTCCGCGCCGCGTCGGCTACAAGGGCGAAAGCCGCTATGGCCTGGTCAACGTGATGCATTTCGACGATACGCCGCCGCGCCCCATGGTGCCGTTCTACGCGGCGCTGGCGGACGCGCCGCGCGCGCCGCTGCGCGCCGGCCTGCCCAAGCCGCGCATGGCCGCCAGCGCCGGGCAGGTGGCGGCGGCCTGCGCCAAGGTCGGCCTGGACCCGGCGCGGCCGCTGGTGGTGTTCGCGCCGGGCGCGGAGTTCGGCGGCGCCAAGCGCTGGCCGCCGGCCCATTTCGGCCAGCTCGCGCGGCACATCCTGGCGCGCGACCCGCAGGCGCAGGTGGCCCTGCTTGGCTCGCCCAAGGATGCCGACACCTGCAATGAAGTCATCGCAGCGGCAGGCGCTCCCGAAGGCCTGTCCAGCCTGGCCGGCAAGACCAGCCTGGCCGACGCGGTAGCCCTGATCGCGCGTTCGGCGGCGGTGGTCAGCAACGATTCCGGCCTGCTGCACATTGCCTCCGCGCTGAACCGCCCGGTGATCGCGATCTACGGCCCGACCGACCCCGATCATGCGCCGCCGTTCTCCGACCTGGCCGCCTCGATTTCGCTGCGCCTGGAATGCTCGCCGTGCCGCCAGCGCGAGTGCCCGCTCGGCCACCAGAACTGCATGCACGGCATCAGCGCCGGGCAGGTCTGGCAGACCCTGGAACCGATGCTGGCGCCGCGATGACGCCACTGGTCCTGGTCCCCGGCTATATGCTGGACGACGCGCTGTGGGACGGCATGCTGCCCCACCTGCCGCCGGATGCGCCGCTGCATTTTGCCAGCCTGGCGCAAGGCGACAGCATTGCCGCCATGGCGCAGGCGGTGCTGGCGCGCTGCCCTGGGCGTTTCGCCTTGCTCGGCTTTTCCATGGGCGGCTATGTGGCGCGCGAGATCGTGCGCCTGGCGCCGCAGCGGGTGACAGCGCTGGCGCTGGTGGCCAGTTCCAGCCGCGCCGACCCGCCCTTGATGGCCGAGCAGCGCGGCAAGGCCGCGCGCGCGACGCCGCTCGGCCCTTTCCGGGGCCTGGGCCGCGCCGCCATCGCGCAATCGCTGCATCCCGCCAATGCCGCGAATGAAGCGCTGGTGGCGCAAGTGCGCGCCATGGGCGAAAGGCTGGGGCGGGAAGTCTTCATCCGCCAGTCGCTGATCGTGCGCAGCACCGATACCGCGCAGCTGTCGGACATCACGTGCCCGACGCTGGTGCTGCACGGCGCCGAGGACCAGCTGCGCAGCCTGGACGAAGCGCAGGAGCTGGCGCAAGGCATTCCCGGCGCCCGCCTGCAGGTAATCGCCGGGGCAGGGCACCTGATCCCGCTGGAGCAGCCGCAATTGCTGGCGCAAGCACTCGCGCCGATGCTGACCACGCAAAGCCCATGCTGAACCTGCGCCTGCGTTTCTTCATGTTCCTGGCAGCCATGGCCATGCACGGCAGCATGATGGCGCTCAACGAACCGCTGTTCCGCCAAACCGAATTCCTGCAAGGGATAGGCTGGATCTACCTGCCAGCCGGCACGCGCCTGCTCTGCACGCTGCTGTTCGGCGGCGCCGGCGCGCTGGGCCTGCTGGTTTCGGGCTGGATCGCCTGCATGCTGTACTACTTCCCGGGCGATGTGCTGCGCTCCACCATGGGCGCTTTTGCTGGCGCCGTCGGCCCCTACCTGGTGTACCTGGCCGCCAGCCAGCGCCACGGCCTGCGCGCCTCGCTGGCCAACCTCACGCCGAAAACGTTACTGCTGTGCGCCGTCGGCTGCGCGCTGGCCAGCCCCTTGCTGCACCACTTGTGGTTCGCCTTGCGCGGGGACGCCAATATCGTCAGCGGCTTCCTGGTCATGTTCATCGGCGACCTGGCCGGCACGCTGATCGTCATTTATACCGCCAAGGCCATGCTGTTACGCGTGCCGCGCCCGGCATGAGCGCATGCTAAAATTTGCCCGCTATGACTGGCCCGAAACGACCCGCTGACATCTACCTGCGCTTCCTGCAATTGGCCGAAGCGCTGCGCGGCTTGCCGTCCCTGCCGGCGCTCGACCCGCTGGAGGAGCGCATCCTTGGCATCATCGCGCGCGCCGGCCAGGAACAGGCGCGCCTGTCGGTGCGCGATATGCTGGGCCATAAGGAATTGGGTGCGCCGGCCACGGTGCATAACCGCCTGACCTCGATGCGCGAAAAAGGCTGGATCATGCTGAGCGATACCGAAGACTCGCGCCGCAAGCAGATCGAACTCACGCAAGCGGCGCTGCAGCACTTCGACAAACTCTCCAGCTGCCTGGTGCAGGCAGCCAGCAATAGCTGATCAGATGGCCAGGCGCGCGCGCGCCTGGGCCGGCTGGCCGGCCAGCTTGAAGCGGCCCACCTGGCCGGTCAGGCGGCCCGCTTCGTCCTGCATGGCGCTGGCCGCAGCCGCCGCCTGTTCCACCAGCGCCGCGTTCTGCTGCGTCACATTATCCAGCTGAACGATCGCCTGGTTGACCTGCTCAATGCCCACCGTCTGCTCGCTGCTGGCGGTGGCGATCTCGGACATGATCGACGTCACGCGCTGGATGCTGGCCACCACTTCGTTCATGGTGCTGCCGGCCTGGTTCACCAGCGCGCTGCCGGCCTGCACCTGCTGCACCGTATCGTTGATCAGGTCCTTGATTTCGCCCGCCGCCTGCGCGCTGCGCTGGGCCAGGTTGCGCACTTCGCTTGCCACCACCGCAAAGCCGCGCCCCTGCTCACCGGCGCGCGCCGCTTCCACCGCCGCATTCAGGGCCAGGATATTGGTCTGGAACGCGATGCCGTCGATCACGGAAATGATGTCCACGATGCGGGTCGAGGCGGCGTTGATCGAACCCATGGTGTTCACCACTTCGTTCACCACCGTGCCGCCGCGCGTCGCCACGTCCGAAGCCGTCGCCGCCAGCTCGCGCGCGGTGCGCGCATTGTCGGCGTTATTGCGCACGGCGGAAGTCAGCTGCTCCATGGACGACGCGGTTTCCTCCAGCGTGCTGGCCTGGTGCTCAGTGCGAGACGACAGGTCGTGGTTGCCGGACGCGATTTGCTGCGACGCAGTGGCAATGCTCTCCGTGCCCTGGCGCACCTCGGTCACGATGCCGGCCAGGCTGTCGTTCATCGACTTCAGCGCCTTCAGCAGCTGCGCCGGCTCGTCCTCGCCATGCGCCTCGATGCGGCGGCTCAAGTCGCCGTTGGCCACGGTTTGCGCGATCTCCACCGCAACGTTGAGCGGCTTGACGATGGAGCGCGTGGTCATCCACGCAAAGCCCACGCCCAGCCCCACTGCCGCCACGCCCAGCGTGATCAGCAGGTTGCGACCGCTGCGGTTGCCGGCCTGGATTTCGTCGGCAATCGCATCCAGGTTTTTGTGTTCCGCTTCCGTCACTTCATCCAGCGCGCCCAGGTAGCTCACGCGGCGCGCCTCCATGTCCACGAACAGGCGCGCGGCGGTTTCCATATCGCCCTCGGCCTTGGCCTTGTAGACGGCCTTGCGCTGGTCGACGTAGGCCTTGCGGTTGGCCAGCACTTTTTCATACGCCGCGCGCGAAGCAGGGTGGGTCAGGATCTTGCCCAGCAAGTCCTGGATTTCGGTGGCGCGGCCGGAGGCGGCCGCCATCTGTGCTTCAATCGATTTCTGCTGCGCCGGGTCGGACACCATATAGGCCGCCGTGGTGCGCGCCGCATTCACCTCGACCACTTTCTGCCACTCGGCGACCAGGCGCTCATTGCGCACATTCTCCGCCACCAGCGCCTCCGTCTTCACGCTTGCGCTTTGCAGGCGCAGGATGCCCACCACCGTCATCACCGCCAGCAGCAGTAGCACCACAGCGAACGCCAAGCCAAGACGTGTGCCGATTTTCAGGTTCTTCATTGTGAGTTCTCCCCTCCAGAATGTTTCACCATGGTAACTCTAAAAATATCAGTACTGAACAAATAAATTGTCTCAATACAAATTGAAACATTTAAACCTGCAAGCAAAGCAGATTAATTCTTTCGTTTGCGTTGGGCTGTTAAATGTATTTATAGTATTAACTGTTCCCTATTTGAAACTATTAAATCGGCACCGAATGAAAACCAGAATCCAGGCCCTATTGAACCAGTTAAATGATGGACTCGTCGAGCGCGAAAGTGTCATTCGTCTCGCCCTGCTTGCGGTGCTGGCCGGCGAAAATGTGATCCTGGTCGGGCCACCCGGTACCGGTAAGAGTTTGATCGCGCGGCGCATTGCCGCCAGCCTGGATGGCGGGGAGGGCGGCCATTTCGAATACCTGTTGACCAAATTCTCGACGCCCGAGGAAATCTTCGGCCCGCTCTCGATCAGCGAGTTGAAAGCGGACCGCTTCCGGCGCAATACGGCAGGCTACCTGCCTTCCGTGAAGCTGGCCTTCCTGGACGAGGTGTTCAAGGCCAGTTCCTCGATCCTGAACTCCTTGCTGACGATCCTGAACGAGCGCCGCTACCACAACGGCACAGAGGCCATGGAGGTGCCCTTGCGCGCCCTGATCGGCGCCTCCAACGAGCTTCCGGTCGGGCAGGATGAACTCAATGCGCTGTACGACCGCTTCCTGCTGCGCGGCTTTGTCGACTATGTCAGCGACGACGGCCTGCTGCGCCTGTTCGCGCCGCACGTGGACAAGCCGGTCGAGGTGCGGCTGAATGACGACGACCTGCAGACTATCCAGGACCGCAGTGCGCGCGTCGAAATCCCGCAGGAGATCGCGGAGCTGGTGCAGCGCATCTGGATCGAGCATAAGGCCACCTTCAAGGAGGACAACCGCGAAAGCCTGTCGGACAGGCGTCTGCGGAAGGTGATCAAGCTGTTGCGCGTATCGGCCGCCACCAATGGGCGCGAGTGTGTCGATTACTCCGATGTGCTCCTGCTGAAGGACTGCTTGTGGAACCACCACGATAACAAGGGCAAGGTGGCGGAACTGATCCTTAACCGCTTGAGGGCGCATAGCGTTGCCACTTCCGGCGGCGGGGGCGCGGATATGCTCGCGCCAGCGATCCAGGCGGATAGCGCTGCGCTGTCCCCACGCCAGGCGCTGGCGGTCAAGGGTTTGTCTGGTTCAGGTAGCAAGCTGGATCCATTCTTGATCGCGTCCTACGAGGACCTGGAGCGGCTTACGGATGCCGATGTGGGAGGCGCGGGCTTCCACTTCCGCCAAACCGCTGATATCGACTGCAGCGATATCGCTGTCTGGCTCAAGGTCCGCTTCCGGGGGCATTACGATGGCGGCGGGCACGCTGTTACCTATCGCCACAATGGGAAGGCGGCGCATGCGCTTTTCGACGCCATCCTCGACGACTCCGGGATCAGCGACCTTGTCCTGCATGGCCTGTGTCTTACCAGGCAGGCGGAAGGCGCATCCATTGCGCGCATCTCGACCGACGTCGAACTGGTTCGCGGCAATGTGCGCAACTGCGTGATTTCCAGCTGCCAGTCCGGGTCCTTCCTGTTGTCGGGAGACGTTGCAGCTTCCCGGATTTCCGACTGCCTGGCTGTGCTGAACTCCAAATGGAATGCGAAAGATGCGGGGCGGGATACCGGCGGTGGGATTGCCGGCGGCCTCAAAGATGGTTGCGTGGTCGAGCGCTGTTTCGTTACCGGGGAACTGAGTTTCGATATTGGCGGGGGCGGCGATTTTGCTGGCGTTGGCAAGAAGGATGGGAGTTCCTCCATCAAGCAGTGTGCATTGGCCAAATTTGAGATGTCGACCGGCTCGAGGTTCGGGGCATTCCTCCTCAACAATAGATTCCGGCGGATCGCGGCTGGCAACATGGACCACTTAGCCCAGAACGTCGCATGGAACGAGTTTTTGGGAATCGATGAACCTGGCGGCGGCGATGGCAAGACCCTGGATGAGGCGTTGTACAAGCAGTCATACTTTGAAAACTCACTGCATTGGGATTTCGCCACAACCTGGCAATGGGACGCGAAGGAGAACCGTCCGGCACTGCGCATGCAGTCGCAAGGCCGCGCCGCCGAACCGGTCGCGCGCGGCGATTCGCTGAGCCTTTTTGCGCAGCAGGTAGCCGATAACATCTGGCTGTAAGCGACCATGATGAACCCACTTTGGTTGGCCGGGAAACTGGCCAGTTCCATCGGCCTCAAAGCGGTCAAGTACTTCATCGACAGTACATTCCGCGACAAGGTGCAGCCGGTGCCGGGCAGTGTGCTGTACTGCGACCTGTGGGTGGCTGCGGAACACTCCGGGATTTATGTTGGCGACGGCAAGATCTCGAACATCGTGGTCGACGGCTTCGCGGAGAGCTCCGTATGCCTGGATAGCGCACAGAGTTTTACCTCGAAGAGTATGCTGGGGCGGCGGATTTACGTATCGTGCGATAGCAATGGCGCCGTAGGATGCGGCCAGGTCGCGCATGGCGCCGACACCCACGTCGGCGAGCGGAGCTTCTATGGCCTGGTCTTCAAGAATTGCCACGCATTTGCGACCAAATGCGTGAACTACAGCGAACAGGATTTCCGCACGAATAGCCTGGTCGACCGCGCCCTTTCGCTTTTGCCGAATGAAACGTGGGAGCCAACGATGGCTGCCCTTAAACGTACCGCCAGCCTGAAACTCGGCGCAACGAAATGGCGCCTGTGGGACTGGGACGGCGCGCAAGACTCCGCGCCCGAACCGGACTGGGATGCGCAGGCAGACCATTTCCGCAAGCAGGCGCTGAATGAGGAAAGCATCCGGCAAATCCGCTCGGAGCTGGCGGCGATGCAGGCCTACGAGGCGGAAATTGCAGACGAAGACATCCCGGCCCCTGTGCGCCAGCGTCTTGCAAGCCTGCGCGGGACGCTGTCCGATATTTCGGCCAAATACGATCAGGCCAAGGCCTTCCTTGCCGCCTGTCCCGGCGCACAGTTTTCGTATGAGGACTTGATCGCCTGCGATGAGGATTTCACGGGTTTGGCGCAAACCATGCAGGCCAATAACCGGATCAAAGACCTGGTGCACAAGCTGGGGCGCAACTACATATCGGAAGAGAAGAAGAAAAAGTCCAGAGTACCCGCCGCATGCCGCAGCGAGGTGCATGGTACGCACCGCAGCGACGATGTGATGCGCATGCTGCCAAACGAACTGCTGAACCTCGAAGACGATACGCTGGAAGTACTGTTTTACGCCCGCCTGCTGGAGGGGAATCTCCTGTCCTACGAGCTGAAAGGCACGATGCCCGCTGAAGTCGCGCAGGCAGAGGAGAGTAAACAGCGTACCGGCCCTGTCGTCGCCTGCCTCGATACGTCGCAAAGCATGCAGGGAGCGCCGATGCTGAAGGCGAAAGCCTTGCTGCTGGCGATCGCGCGCATTCTCGCCAGGGAAAATCGCTCATTGCATGTGCTGCTGTTCGGCGCCGCCAACGAGGTGCGGGCGTTCTCGATGGACGCTGGCAACCATGCCGCCGGATTGCTGCGCTTCCTGCGGCAGGGCTTTGGCGGCGGCACCGATTTCGAAACACCGCTCAGGAAAGCCTTGCACGTGGTGGCGTCGGAAAACGATTATCTCAAAGCCGACATCCTGATGATTTCGGACGGCGATTGCACCTTGTCGGCGGAATTCCTCTCCACGCTCAAGCAGGAGAAAGAAAAGCTGGGCTGTGCAATCTACTCGGTGCTCTGTGCCGGCGCCAGGATCGAAGATGGCTTCAGTGACGAAGTCGTTGTGCTGTAAAGCTAAGGACCTTGGTCGCCAACTTTCGTATCTGAAATAATTATTTACGTTTTACCTTTCGTTGCTTACACTTTCCAGATAAATGAAAACCTGGGGAGACCGTAATGCATTACACAGGGGTAAAGCGCCTGGCCGCGCTGGCCTTGATGGCGGTAACCATGGGCGCGCAGGCAGCACCCAGGGCCGTGCCGCATTTCGCGCCGGTGGGCGACCATTTCGAGCTGGATGGCAAACCTTACGTCATCCGTTCCGGCGAAATGCATTACGCGCGCGTCCCGCACCAGCTGTGGCGCGAGCGGCTGCAGCAAATGCGCGCCATGGGCCTCAACACGGTCACCACCTATGTGTTCTGGAACCAGCATGAGATGGAACCGGGACGCTTTGATTTCAGCGGCAACCTCGACCTCGCGGCCTTTATCCGCACCGCGCGCGATGTGGGGCTGAAAGTGATCCTGCGGCCAGGTCCCTATGTGTGCGCGGAGCTCGATTTCGGCGGCTTCCCGGCCTGGCTGCTGCGGACGCCCGGCCTGCGCGTGCGCAGCATGGATCCGCGCTTCCTCAGCGCGACCGGGCGCTTCTTCAAGCGCGTGGCGCAGGAAGTGGCGCCGCTGCTGTCCTCGCGCGGCGGCCCGATCCTGATGGTGCAGGTGGAGAACGAATACGGCTCCTACGGCGACGACCGCGATTACATGAACGCCATCCAGCGCCAGTTGCGCGAAGCCGGCTTCGACCTGCCGCTGTTCACCTCCGACGGCCCCGATCCCACCCTGCTGGACCGTGGCACGCTGCCCGGCGTGACCGCAGTGGTGAATTTTGCCGGCAGCGTGAGCGATGTGAAGGAAGCCTTTGCCCAGCTGGACGCCTTCCGCCAAGGCGTGCCGCGCATGTCGGGCGAATACTGGGCTGGCTGGTTCGACCACTGGGGCGAGCGGCACCACACCACCAGGCCCGCCATGGCGGCGGAAGCGGTGGACTGGATGCTGGGGCAGGGCATTTCCTTCAACCTCTATATGGCGCACGGCGGCACCAGTTTCGGCTGGATGCCCGGCGCGAACAGCAGCGGCACCACCTACCAGCCCGACACCACCAGCTACGACTACGACGCCGCCATCGACGAAGCCGGCCGGCCGACCGCAAAGTTCCACGCCATCCGCGCCGCCATCACGCGCCACTTGCCGCCCGGCGAGCGTCTGCCCGACCTGCCGGCGAGCGCGCCGACCATTGCCGTGCCGCGCTTTACGCTGCAGGAATCGGCGCCGATGCTGGAAGCGCTGCCCGCGCCGGTCCACTCACGCCTGACGCGCAATATGGAGGCGTATGGCCAGGGCTACGGCTTCATCCTGTACCGCAAGCGCTTCGCTACCGCCGCAGCGGGCAAGCTGGAGCTGGGCGTGGTGCGCGACTACGCCCATGTGCTGGCCGATGGCAGCACCGTCGCCACGCTCGACCGCCGCCGCAATGAGAGCAGCACCGAGATCGACCTGAAGGCCGGCGGCGTACTCGATGTGCTGGTGGAGAATATGGGCCGCATCAACTTCGGCCCGCAACTGGCGGACGAGCGCAAAGGCCTGGTGCGCCAGGCCAGCCTTGGCGGCAAGGCGCTGCTGGACTGGGAGGTGTACACGCTGCCGCTGGCCGACCTGTCCGGCCTGCGCTTCAGGCGCGGCGTACCCGAGCGGTCCGCCCCCACGTTCTGGCGCGGCAGCTTCCGCGTGGATGGCAAGGGCGGCACCTTCCTCGATACGCGCGGCTTGGGCAAAGGGCACGTATGGGTGAACGGCCACCACCTCGGCCGCTACTGGCGCGTCGGCCCGCAACAGGGCCTGTTCCTGCCGGCGCCATGGCTGCGCGAAGGCGACAACGAAGTCATCGTCCTGGACCTGGACGGCGCACGCGAAGCCCCAAGCCTGCAAGGCCTGCCGGATCCGGTCTTCGCTACGCCGTGAGAAAAAAAATGGGGACGTACCCTATTTTTCCGCCGAGCGGAAAAATAGGGTACGTCCCCATTTTTTTCTATTACATCAGGATGACGTCGTATTGTTCCTGGTGGTAGCTGGTTTCTACCTGGAGGGAGATTTTCTTGCCGATGAAGTCGCCCAGCATGGCGAGGTGCTGCGATTCTTCTTCGAGGAAGAGGTCGACCACTTCCTGCGAGGCGAGGATGCGGAATTCGCGCGGGTTGAACTGTTTGGCTTCGCGCAGCAGCTCGCGCAGGATCTCGTAGCAGATCGTGCGCGAGGTCTTGACCTGGCCTTTGCCTTCGCAGGCGGGGCAGGGTTCGCACAGGATGTGGGCCAGCGATTCGCGCGTGCGCTTGCGCGTCATCTCGACCAGGCCCAGGGCGGAGAAGCCGGACACCGATACCTTGGTGCGGTCGCGCGCCAGCGCTTTCTTCAATTCGGCGAGCACGGCGTTGCGGTGCTCGTTGTTTTCCATGTCGATGAAGTCGAGGATGATGATGCCGCCCAGGTTGCGCAGGCGCAGCTGGCGGGCGATGGCGTGCGCGGCTTCCAGGTTGGTCTTGAAGATGGTGTCGGCGAAATTGCGTCCGCCCACGAAGCCGCCGGTGTTGACGTCGATCGTGGTCATGGCCTCGGTCTGGTCGACGATCAGGTAGCCGCCGGACTTCAAGTCGACGCGGCGGCCCAGCGCGCGGTGGATTTCTTCCTCCACGCCGTACAGGTCGAACAGCGGGCGCTCGCCGGTGTAGTGCGCCAGGCGTGGCAGGACGGACGGGGTGTACACGCTGCCGAACTCGGTCAGGGCGACGAAGTTCTCGCGCGAGTCGACCTGGATGGTGGCGGTCTCGTCGTGCACGAAGTCGCGCAGCACGCGCTGCGCCAGGTTCAAGTCCTGGTGCAGCAGGGAGGTCGGCGGCAGGGTGCGCGCGCCGTGGCAGATGGCGCCCCAGGTTTTGCGCAGGTATTCGATGTCGGCCTGCAGGTCGGCGTCGGAGGCTTCTTCCGCCTGCGTGCGCACGATGTAGCCGCCTTTTTCCTCGGGCGGCAGCAGGCTTTGCATGCGCGCGCGCAGGGCTTCGCGGTCGGACTCTTTTTCGATCTTCTGCGAGATGCCGATGTGGCCGTCCTGCGGCAGGTAGACCAGCATGCGGCCGGCGATCGAAATCTGGGTCGACAGGCGCGCGCCCTTGGTGCCGATCGGGTCTTTGATGACCTGTACGGTCAGCACCTGGCCGTCGAACAGCAGCTTTTCGATCGGGGTCGGGGTGGCGTTCTGGTTGCCGTCGTGCGGGCGCGCTTCCCAGATGTCGGCCACGTGCAGGAAGGCGGCGCGTTCCAGGCCGATGTCGATGAAGGCCGACTGCATGCCGGGCAGCACGCGCACCACCTTGCCGGAGTAGACGTTGCCGGCCAGGCCGCGCGTCAGGGTGCGTTCGATGTGCAGTTCCTGCACGGCGCCTTGCACTACCAGGGCGACGCGGGTTTCCTGCGGGGTGATATTAATGAGGATGTCTTCGTTCATCAGGGGAGTTTCAATCCTGCCTGGCGCAGCAGCTGCGCCGTTTCATACAGCGGCAGGCCCATGATGCCGGAATGACTGCCTTCGATGTGTTCTACAAACAGGGCGGCCAGGCCCTGGATGCCGTAGCCGCCGGCCTTGTCGTAAGGCTCGGTGGTGGCGCAATAGGCTTTGATCTCGGCTTCGCTCAATTTGCCGAAGCGGACGTCGGACACCTGGGTGATGTGGCCGGAGAAGTCCTGCGCATGCACGGCGACGGAGGTCAGCACCTGGTGCGTGCGGCCGGAGAGCTTGTGCAGCATGGTCACCGCTTCGTTCATATTGGCCGGCTTGCCGAGGATTTCGCCGTCGATGGTGACGGTGGTGTCGGCGCACAGCACGGGGCGCAGGATCAGGCGCCGTTTCTGGATGATGTCCCAGGCGAAATCGGCTTTTTCCTGGGCCACGCGGCCGACGTAGGCCAGCGGCTCTTCGCCGGGCAGCACTTCTTCGCTGACGTCCGGCCCGCGCGGGCCGTCGCTGCGCAGCAGCAGCAGTTCGAAGTCCACGCCGATCTGGCGCAGCAATTCGCGCCGGCGCGGGCTCTTGGAAGCGAGGTAGATCTTTTTGTCGACCAGTTTCATCGTCAGCCTTATGGTTTAGACCCGATGATAAGGGTGGTTTTGTGTAATTGTCCACGCCCGGTACAACTGTTCCGCCAGCATCACGCGTACCATGCCGTGCGGCAGGGTCAGGCTGGACAGGCGGATCATGCCTTCCGCCCTGGCCTTCAGGCCGGGATCGAGGCCGTCGGCGCCGCCGATCAGGAAGGCGGTATCGCGCCCGTCCTGCTGCCACGCTTCCAGCTGCTGGGATAGCCCAACGCTGGTGAGGTCCTTGCCGCGTTCGTCGAGCGCGATGATGCGCACCGATTTGGGCAGCGCCGCCTCGATGCGTTCCCGTTCCAGGGCCATGGCGGTGGCGGCGGTCTTGCTGCCGGAGCGCTCAACGGGCTTGATTTCCTTCAGCACGATGCGCAGTTCCGGCGGCATGCGCTTCACGTATTCGGTGAAGCCGCTTTCGATCCAGGCCGGCATTTTGTGGCCGACCGCAGCGATAATCAGCTGCACTGATTACTCAGCCGCAGGCTTCTTGATACGCTTGATGACGGTCTTGGCCGGTGCTGCGGCGGCAGCGGCGGCTTTCTTCTCCTTGGCGGCCTTGGCGGATGCCTCGGCGGTCTTGGTGGAAGCGACCTTCACTTTCTTGCCTTCCGGCGCCACGACTTTTGGTGCGGCTTTCTTGGCGGCGGCTTTCTTGGCGACGGCGCCGGCGGCGGCGGTGGCCTTGGCGGTGCCCGGCTTCTTGGCGGCCGGCTTCTTCTCGACCACGGCTTCGGCGGCTTTGGCGGCCTTGGTGGCGGCCAGGTGGCCGGATTTCTTCGGCGCGGCTTCCTTCTCGGCGGCGGCCTTGCCTTCGGCGGTCGACTTGCGCTTGGCGGCGCCCAGTTTCACCGGCTTTTCGCCCCAGATTTCTTCCAGGCGGTAGTAGGCGCGGATCGGGGCCTGCATGATGTGCACGATCATGTCGCCCAGGTCCACCAGCACCCATTCGCCGGTGTCTTCACCTTCGATGCCGATCACGTCGCCGCCGGCTTCCTTCACCTTGTCGCGCACCGAAGCCGCCAGGGCCTTGGTCTGGCGGTTGGAGGTACCGGAAGCGATGCAGATGCGGTCGAAGAGGCTGGTCAGGCCGGTGGTGTCGAACAGGACGATTTCCTGGCCCTTCACGTCTTCCAGGGCGTCCACGACGAGGGATTGCAGTTTTTTGATATCCATTATTTAGTTCTTATACAAATTATGTTGTTCAATATAGTCTAGCACTACCGGGGGGATAAGCGAGTGCGCCCCGTCCCCCCGTTGTAATGCAGCACGAATGGCAGTGGCCGAGATGTCGACGGCCATTTCGGCCGCCAGCATGGTCCTGCCCGCCGGGGTGTTCCTGACCTGATCCGGCGTGGCCAGGCGGCGCTGGAATTCAGCAGCCACCTCGGCCGGCACGTGGGCGTCGTCCAGCTCGAAGCCGGGCCTGGCCGCCACGCAGATGTGGGCCAGGTCGAACAGGGAACGCCATTCGTGCCAGGTGTTCAGCCGCTGCAGCTGGTCGGCGCCCATCAGGAAGGCCAGCGACACGTCGGGCCCCACATCGGCGCGGATCGCCCGCAGCGTTTCGATCGTATACGTGGCGCTGCCGCGCGCCAGTTCCTGCCAGTCGATCGTGACCGGGCAGGAAAGGCCCTGGAAGGCCAGGGTCAGCATGTCCACCCTTTGCTGGGGCGTGGCCACCAGCGCGCCCTTTTGCCAGGGCAGGGCGGGGATCACCAGTAACGCGTCGGCCTGCAGCTTGCCGGCAAACAGCTTGCCGAGCGCGATGTGGCCGTTGTGTACCGGATCGAAACTGCCTCCCAGCAGTGCGATGCAGCGTTTCACTCGGCCAGCCAGTCGCGGTGCGGGAGGAAGTCGCTGTACAGCGCCGCTTCGGCGCTGCCGTCTTCCGGATGCCAGTCGTAGCGCCATTTGACGAGCGGCGGCATCGACATCAGGATCGCTTCCGTGCGGCCGCCGGACTGCAGGCCGAACAGGGTGCCGCGGTCGAATACCAGGTTGAATTCGACGTAGCGCCCGCGGCGGTAGGACTGGAAGTCGCGTTCGCGCTCGCCGTACGGGGTGTCTTTGCGCGCTTGCAGGATCGGCAGGTAGGCCGCCAGGAAGGCGTCGCCCACGCTGCGGGTCATGGCAAAACTCTGCTCGAAGCCGAGCGCGTTGAAGTCGTCGAAGAAAATGCCGCCGACGCCGCGCGCTTCCTTGCGGTGCTTCAGGTAGAAGTAGTCGTCGCACCAGGCCTTGAATTTCGGGTGCAGCTCCGCGCCGTACGGCGCCAGGGCGTCGCGGCAGGTGCGGTGGAAGTGGCGCGCGTCTTCTTGGTTGCCGTAGTAGGGCGTCAGGTCCATGCCGCCGCCGAACCACCAGACCGGGGTGCCGTCTTTGCTGCTGGTGCTGAAGAAGCGTACGTTCATGTGCACCGTGGGTGCGTAGGGGTTGCGCGGGTGCAGTACCAGGCTGACGCCCATGGCTTCCCAGGCCTGGCCGGCTACCTCGGGGCGGTGGGCGGAGGCGGAGGGGGGCAGCTTGGCGCCGGTGACGTGGCTGAAGTTGCAGCCGCCGCGCTCGAAGACGTTGCCTTCTTCGATCAGGCGGGAAATGCCGCCGCCGCCTTCCGGGCGTTCCCAGGCGTCGCGCAGGAAGGGCTTGCCGTCCGCATTCTCCAGGGCGGAGATGATGCGGTCCTGCAGGCCAAGCAGCCAGGCTTTGACGTCTTGTGGGTTAGGGGCGGTCATTTGTTCTTTCTTCTTTAAACCCGGTAAACCTGGGTCTGACCCAAGGGTCAGACCCTGTCTGTCCGGCGGTCTGCGGCTTCGGCATGCCTGGGGTCTGACCCTTGGGTCGGACCCGCTTTGCCGGGGTTAGTGCTTCAATCCCCGCCAGCCGATGTCGCGGCGGAACTGCACGCCTTCAAAGCCGATCTTGTCGACCGCTTCGTATGCCTGTTTTTGCGCCATCTTGATGTTGTCGCCCAGGCCCACCACGCACAGCACGCGGCCGCCGGAGGTGACCAGCTTGCCGTCCGCATCGTCGGCGGTGCCGGCATGGAAGGTCACCGAGTCGCTGGTTTCGGCCGGGATGCCGTGGATATGCGCGCCTTTGACCGGCGCATCCGGGTAACCGGCGGCGGCCAGCACCACGCCTACGGCGGTGCGGCGGTCCCATTCCAGTTCCACCTGGTCCAGGGTGCCGTTGACGGCATGTTCCATCACGCTCACCAGGTCGGTCTTCAGGCGCGACATGATCGGCTGCGTCTCCGGATCGCCCATGCGGCAGTTGAATTCCAGCGTCTTCGGGTTGCCGGCGGCGTCGATCATCAGGCCGGCGTACAGGAAGCCGGTGAACTGGATGCCGTCCTTGGCCATGCCCTGGATGGTAGGCATGATGATCTCGCGCATCACGCGCGCATGCATGGCCGGGGTCACGATCGGGGCCGGGGAGTAGGCGCCCATGCCGCCGGTGTTCGGGCCCTGGTCGTTGTCCAGCAGGCGCTTGTGGTCCTGCGAGGTGGCCAACGGCAGCACGTTCTTGCCGTCGCACATGACGATGAAGGACGCTTCCTCGCCGGCCAGGAATTCTTCGATCACGATGCGCGCGCCGGCGTCGCCAAAGGCGTTGTCGGACAGCATGTGGTCGACCGCGCCATGCGCTTCTTCCAGCGACATGGCGACCACCACGCCCTTGCCGGCCGCCAGGCCGTCGGCCTTGATCACGATCGGCGCGCCCATCTTGTCGACGAAGGCGTGCGCCGCCTTGGCGTCGGCGAAGGTTTCGTATTCGGCGGTCGGGATGCCGTGGCGCTTCATGAAGGCCTTGGCGAAGTCCTTGGACGACTCGAGCTGCGCCGCCTCGCGGGTCGGGCCGAATACTTTCAGGCCGCGTGCGCGGAACAGGTTGACGATACCGGCAGCCAGCGGCACTTCCGGGCCGACCACGGTCAGCGCGATGCCTTCCTGCTCGACGAAGCTGGCCAGCTGCTCCAGGTCGGTGATCGGCACGTTCTGCAGGCGCACGTCGCGCGCAGTGCCGCCGTTGCCAGGCGCAACATAGACCATCTGCACGCGCTCCGACTGCGCCAGTTTCCAAGCCAAAGCGTGTTCACGGCCGCCCGAGCCGACTACCAGGATCTTCATAAGGGATTATTCTTCGATGACAGCGTTGGTATAGATTTCCTGGACGTCGTCCAGGTTTTCCAGTGCATCCAGCAGCTTTTGCATCTTGGCCGCGTCTTCACCGGTGAATACGGTTTCGGTGGCTGGCTTCATGATCACTTCCGCCACTTCGGCCTTGAAGCCGGCCGCTTCCAGCGCGTCTTTCACGCTGGCGAAATCATGCGGGCCGCACAGTACTTCAATGCCGCCTTCCTCGTCGGTCACCACGTCTTCGGCGCCGGCTTCCAGCGCGGCGTCCATCAGCTTGGCTTCATCGGTGCCCGGCGCGAACAGGAACTGGCCGGTGTGCTGGAACATGAAGGCCACCGAGCCCTCGGTGCCCATATTGCCGCCGTACTTGTTGAAAGCATGGCGCACTTCGGCCACGGTGCGTACGCGGTTGTCGGTCATGCAGTCGACGATGATCGCCGCGCCGCCGATGCCGTAGCCTTCGTAGCGGACTTCTTCATAGTTGGCGCCGTCGCCGCCGCCGGTGCCGCGCAGGATGGCGCGGTTCACATTGTCCTTCGGCATGTTGGCGTCGGCCGCCTTGTCGATTGCCAGGCGCAGGCGCGGGTTGGAGGCGATGTCGCCGCCGCCCATGCGCGCCGCCACGGTGATTTCCTTGATCAGGCGAGTCCAGATTTTGCCGCGTTTCGCGTCTGTTGCAGCTTTTTTGTGCTTAATATTGGCCCATTTGCTGTGTCCAGCCATGTTCAATCTTCCTTAGACGGTATGCAATCGAGGGCGATATTCTAGCATACCGTCCCTCTGGCTTACCCCCAGGGATCGTAGCTGAAGCCGTTCTGGATGGCGCCAATCACCTGTGCCTTGTTCTCCGCGCTTTCGGAGAATCCGAGCAGTACGATTTCGCGCGAATAGCCGCTGTTCAGCACGTCGATCCAGTACTGGTAACCCTCCGCGTCCGGCGCCCGGTGCAGGGTGTTGTTGTAGAGGGCGGTCAGGAAGACGTCGTTGCTGGAATTGGCGCCGTAGCGCTGCGCGAACTCGGCGCTGTTGGTGAAGCCGCCGGCGATGGCGACGCCGCTGAAGCCATGGTCGGCCGCGTCGATCCAGAAGCCCAGCCCTTCGGCGTCGGGCTTGCGGTCGAAGGCGGCCTGGTACAGGCGGTACACCATGCCGGCATTGCCGTCGATGTCCCAGGCCATGGCGCTGTCGTTGAACACCACCCGTTCCACGTTCTGCAGGGTGTCCGTGCCCAGGCTGCTCTGGATGGTGACGGTGTTGCCGCTGCGGGTGATGGTGGCGCTGGTGCTGGCGACCTGGATATAGGCCGTGTCCATGCCGGGGCCGCCATCCATGGTGTCGTTGCCGGGGCCGGCGAACAGGCGGTCGTGGCCATGCCCGCCCAGCAGGCGGTCGTTGCCCGGGCCGCCATCCAGCAGGTCGCCCACCGTGTCCGGCAGGTTGGCGCCGCTCGATGCGTCGTACACCGAGCCGCTGGAAATGGTGTCGTCGCCTTCCAGACCGTTGAGGATGTCGGCGCCGCCGTTGCCGTAAATCGAGTCGTCCGACCCGGTGCCGTTGAGGAAGTTATCGCCTGCCGTGCCACCAAGAATGATGCCTGCCATGATGATCCCCCCTTCCAAAGTGAATGGTTTTGTCCGGTAGGGGAAAGGTACGCCCAAGCACAGGAAATGTCGCGCCAGCGCGACCAATCGTGCGACCGCGCACGATTGGCGGGCCGAAAACGGCGAATTAGAAGCTTTCCTCGGGGAATCTCAAGAAAATTCATCGGCTTGTAAAGTTAATATCCTAAAACAATAACTTTTAGACCCAAGGAGACTTATGGATCGTCGTCAATTTATCAAGCTCGGTGGCTTCATCACCGTGTCGGTCGCCAGCGGCGGCCTGGCCGGTTGCGGCGGCAGCGATTACACGCCGCCGACCCCGAGCCCGGGCGGCAGCACCTTGCCGCCGGCCACCGGCGCCAACTGGAAATTCCCGCAAAGCGTGGCCTCGGGCGATCCGCGCGCCGACAGCATCATGCTGTGGACGCGCGTGGTGCCGTCGTCGCTGGACGATGTGGCGCTGGCCAGCGGCAAGGCCGAAGTATCAGTGCGCCTGCAGGTGACCCTGGCCGACAATGCCGGCGCGCTGGGCAGCAACAAGGCGCTGGAAGGGGCCACCGTGGTCGATGCCCAGATCACGCTCAATCCCGATTTCGACAACACCATCCGCCACAAGGTCACCGGCCTGCAGGCCGGCCAGACCTACTTCTACCAGTTCACGGCCGGCGACGTGCGCTCCAACGTGGGCCGCTTCAAGACCGCGCCGACGGCCGACGCCAGCGTGTCGCAGCTGCAGTTTGCCTACCTGACCTGCCAGGACTGGAGCATCAACCACTGGGGCGCGCTGGACCACATCGCCAACAACGAGAAGCTGGACTTCATCGTGCACCTGGGCGACTACATTTACGAGACCGTGGGCGAAGCCTTCCAGGTCGGCAGCGTGGAGTCGCGCCACGGCCCGCTGGCGCTGCCGAACGGCGCCTTCAAGAGCGGCAACGCGGGCGCCAAGTACGCCACCACCCTGGCCGACTACCGCTACCTGTACAAGAAATACCGCACCGACAGCCGCCTGCAGGCGGTGCACGAGCGCTTCGCCTTCATCGCGATCTGGGACGACCACGAGTTCAGCGACGATTCCTGGGGCGACACCCAGACCTATTCCGACGGCGAGAAGAAGGACACGGGGCGCCGTCGCAACGCCAACCAGGCCTGGTTCGAATACATGCCGGCCGACGTCACGTTCGACGCCAATGCCACCGGCTTCCAGAACATCAAGATCTACCGCGACTTCAAGTTCGGCAACCTGATGCAGCTGGTGATGACCGACGAGCGCCTGTACCGCGCCGACCACGTGGTGCCGGAAACCACGCCGAACCCGGCCACCGGCGTGCCGTTCGGCAGCATCGGCTCGCGCTACCTGGTGGCGCAGGAAATGCACACCTTCATCGAGCAGCAGAAGATCGCCGCGGCCACCGCGGCCGGCGCCGACCCGCTGACCGCCGTCAGCGTGCTGGGCGCCACCCAGCGCGACTGGTGGAAAAACACCATGAAGGATTCCAAGGCCACCTGGAAGCTGTGGGGCAATGAAGTCTCGCTGCTGCGCATGGGCCTGAACGGCACCGACGCCATCGCCACCCTGGTGGCGCTGCAGGCGGTCGCCACCCTGGCCACCAATATCGGCAGCACCGCGGCCCAGGCCGGCGGCCAGGTGCCGCTGGCCGGCGCCATCGTCGGCGCGGTCACCGCCGGCGCGGCGCCCCAGCTGGCCCAGGCCGGCGCGGTGGCGATCGCCACGGCGGCCGCCACCGGCGGCGACATGACGGCGCGCGTGACGGCCGGCGTGACGGCCGGCCTGAGCGCGACCCAGGCCGGCGTGGCGGCTGCGGCCTTCAGCCAGGCGGAAGCCTCGGCCAAGGCCGGCGGCAACGCCACGGCGCAGGCGACGGCGGCGGCGCAGGCCATCGCCATCGGCTACGTCAAGCCGGACATCATCGCCAAGAAGGTGGAGTCGCCGTTCGTGGTCGCTTCCGGCAAGGCCGCGGCGCTGGCGCCGTACTTCCGCAAGTTCCTGGTCAACTGCGACCAATGGGACGGCTTCAATGCCGAGCGCAAGGCCCTGATGGAACACCTGAAAGCCAACAAGGTGGGCAATGTGGTGGCGCTGACCGGCGACATCCACGCCTTCTTCGCCGGCACCGTGCACGACAACTACGACGCCGCCGGCGGCGGCACGCCGGTGATGGTGGACCTGGTGTCGGCCGGCGTCAGCTCCGATTCCTTCTTCACCTACCTGCGCGAAGAGGCGGGCAAGCTGGGCGACCTGTCCAACCTGGTGTCGGTGCCGCTGCCGGTACCGGTGCCGGGCCTGGGCACGGCCAAGCTGAACGTGAACCTGCTCGACTACACGCTGGGCAAGGCGGCGCCGACCGCCGACTCCCTGGTGGCGACGCTGGCGGTGCAGATGCGCGGCCAGCTGGCGGCGCTGGGCGTGCCGGAAAACGCGATCGACCTGCCGGTGGAGAGCATGCTGGGCCTGATCAAGGCCAGCCCGGAGTTCGGCCAGCTGGTCGGCCTGGCGCAGCAGCTGGCTGGCCTGAACAGCAACCCGTGGCTGCGCCATGCCAACACCGACGCGCAAGGCTACACGGTGGTGACGCTGACCCCGGGCTCGCTGGTGGCGCAGTTCAAGCAGGTGAACAAGCTGGTCGGCAGCACGGCGCCGGTGAATGTGATCGCCAAGATCACCACCGCCACCGTGACCGCCGGCCAGGTGGCCGTGGCCATCAGCTAAGCGGCGCCCGGCCTACGCGAACGGCAGGTAGTCGATGCCGTTCGCGATCAGCGTGGCCACATTGGCCACGTTTTCCTTGCTGTCGGCGAACTCGAGCAGCACATGCTCGCGGCTGAAGCCGGCCTGCAGCGCCCCCAGCCAGAAGTTGTAGCCGTCCTGGTCGTAGGGGCGGTGCAGCACATTGTGGTACAGCGCCGTGAGGAAGGTTTCATTGCTCGGCGCGGCGCCATACAGTCCCTTGAATTCCGTGCTGCCGGTGAACGCGGCCGCCACCTGCTGCAGCGTGGTGCCGCCATCCACCGCGTGGATCCAGTAGCCCAGGCCCTCCAGGTCGGGCTTGCGGTCGAAGGCGGCCTGGTACAGGCGGAACACCTGGCCAATCGCCCCGTCCACATCGAGCGCCAGCGCGCCGTCGGCGAACCGCAGGCGCTCCACGCCCTCCAGGCTGTCCTTGCCTTCGCCGCTGGAGCCGGCCGTGACGGTCGCACTGGCGCCGCTGCGCGCGACCACGTAGTCGGCGCGCTTGCCGCTGTACAGCGCAGTGTCGCGGCCGGCGCCCCCGGACAGGGTGTCGTTGCCGGCGCCGCCGGTCAGGCTGTTGTCGGCGTCGTTGCCGGTCAGGCGGTCGTTGCCGCTGCCGCCGATGGCCGCCTCGAACACGCTGCCGAAGTTGATGGTGATTTGCCCGGCCGCGCTGATCTGCCCGGCCTGCGCGCCGATATAGCTCCAGTAGCCGGGGCGCAGGTCCAGCACCAGGTCGCGCGTGAGCGCCGCGCCGTCGATCGTGTCGCGCCCGGCGCCGTCCCACAGCATGTTCATGCTGGTTTCATCGAGCACATAGGTATCGTTGCCGGCGCGCGCGCTCGGCGCCACGCCGTAGGCGTAGTGCAGGGCGGCCAGGTCGAACGGCGCGTAGCTGCTGTAGCCGCGCGCGCCGGGTTCGGCGTTGTAGCTCATGAGCGAGAGCGATTTCACGTCTTCGGCGGCCGGCAGGAAGGGGCCGTCGCCCTGGTCACCGCCGGCGTCGGCATGGCGGAACGGATGCTTCAGCTGCAGCGCGTGGCCCAGCTCGTGCAGCACGATGCCGCTGAAGGCCAGGCCATCGTCGCGGCCGGGGTCCTGCAGGCGCGCCTCGTAATCGAGCATCAGCGGCGCGCCGTGCGCGGCGTGGACGGCGGTGGCGTAGCCGGCCGAGCCGGCCTGCTCGTTGTTACCGAACACGATGGAGTAGGCCTGCTCCGGGTTACTGGTCTGCACGAACTCGATGTTTGCCACCGAGCTGACATAGGCCAGCAGCTTGCGCGTGAGCTCCTGCTGCGCGGCGTTGAACGGCGAGAATTGCTTGCGGTCCAGCTCACTGAACCAGCTGGCCGGCTGCTGCGCGAAACTGTAATAGACGGTATGGCGCGGCCCCAGCATGCTGCCGATGGCGCCCAGCGTGTTGTAGCCGAGGGCGTCGATCCAGTAGGGCAGTTGTTGCACGCCGGGAGCCCAGGTCCAGGCCACGCCCGCTGCCGGCTTGACGAAGTCGGCCAGGATGGTGCCGCTGTTCATGCCCTGCCGGTCCTCGATCACGGTATTGCGGTCGCGCACCGTGTAGATGTCGTTGCCGGCGCCGCCGAACAACTGGTCGTAGCCGGTGCCGCCATCGAGGCGGTCATCGCCTTCGCCGCCGTACAGCAGGTCGTTGCCGGCGCCGCCCTCCAGCGTATCGTGGCCGAAGTCGCCGTTCAGGGTGTCGTTGCCGTCGCCGCCCAGCAGCAGGTCGTTGCCGGCGCCGCCGCGCAGCTTGTCGTCGCCGGCGCCGCCATCGAGCTTGTCGCCGTTGGCATCGTCGCGCCAGGTGCCGCCGGCGTAGATCATGCCGGCGGTCAGCTCGTCGTTGCCGTCGCCGCCATACAGTTCGTCTTTGCCGCCGGCACCGTACAGGTAATCGTCGCCTGCCGTGCCGTGCATGATGTCGTTGCCGCTGGTGCCCTGCTGCGGCTTGTCGGGGGTGCCGATGCGCTGGATAGCCATTGAATAGTTTCGATGTAAAAATGATAACTTTACAAAGTTACCATATTTACCTGAACTATTTAAACAAACGGTGTGTAGTCGAAGCCGTTGGCGATCAGGCTGGCGACGTTGTCGATGTTCTCCTTGCTGTCGGCAAAGTTGGCCAGGACCAGTTCGCGCGAATAGCCGTCCTGCAGCGTTTTCATCCAGTAGTTGAAGCCGTCCTGGTCGTACTGGCGGTGCAGCACATTGGTGTACAGGTGGGTCAGGAAGGTGCTGTCGTCGCTGTTGGCGCCGTACTTCTGCTTGAACTCCGGGCTGGCGATGAAGGCCGAGGCGATCTGGCCCAGGCTGAAGCCCTGGTCGGCGGCGGCGATCCAGTAGCCCAGGCCACTGGCGTCGGGCTTGCGGTCGAAGGCGGCCTGGTACAGGCGGAACAGCTGGCCGTTGATGCCGTCTACGTCGAGCGCCACGGCGGTGTCGGCGAACTGCAGGCGCTCCACGCCGGCCAGCACATCCTTGCCTTCGGCGGCGCTGCCGACGCTGGCGCTGCCATGGCCGCGCGTGATGCTGTAGTCGGCCCGCTTGCCGCTGTACACGGCGGTGTCGATGCCGCTGCCGCCATCGAGCGTGTCGTCGCCCTCGCGGCCGGCCAGCACGTCGTTGCCGGCGCCGCCGGACAGGGTGTTGGCCGCCTCGTTGCCGGTCAGCCGGTCATGGCCCTGGCCGCCCAGCGCGTTTTCCAGCCGGGTGCCGAAGTTGATGGTGACCTGGCCGGCGGCGGTGATCAGCCCGGCCTTGCTGCCGATATGGCTCCAGTAGCCGGGGCGCAGGTCGAGCACCAGGTCCTGCGCCAGCGCCGCGCCGTCCACGGTGTCGATGCCATTGCCGTCCCACAGCATGTTCATCGCCAGCGGGTCGAGCACATAGCTGTCGTTGCCGGCGCGCGCCGTGGGCGCCACGCCATAAGCATAGTGCAGCGCGGCCAGGTCGAACGGCGAATAGCTGGTGAAGCCGGTGGAGGCGGCGTCGCGCGTGTAGCTCATGACCGAGACCGACTTCATGTCTTCGGCATCGGTGAGGAAGGGGCCGTCGCCCACATTGCCATCGGCGTCGCCGTGGCCGAACGGGTGCTTCAGGTGCAGGCTGTGGCCGATCTCATGCAGCAGCACCTGGGTCAGCGCCGTGCCGCCGTCGCGCCCCGGGTCCTGGTAGCTGCGGTAGTAGTCGAGCAGCAGCACCGAGCCATGGTCGGAGTCGATGGGCGAGGCGTAGCCGCCGGAATTGGTTTGCTCGTTGTTGCCGAACACGATGGCGTACGGCGTTTCCGGGTCGCTGACCTGCACGAACTGCACATTGACGACGGAACTGATGTAGCCCATCACCTGTTTCAGCACGCCCTGCTGCGCCGTATTGAAGGGCGTGAACTTGTTCTTGTCCTCGGCCGAGAACCAGGCCGTGGGCTGCTGCGCAAAAGTGTACGGGACGGTGGGCGTGCCGCCCAGCGCGCCGCCGATATAGCCGAGGGCATTGAAGCCGAGCGCGTCGATCCAGTAGGGCAGCTTTTGCACGCCGTCGCCCCAGGTCCAGCTGACGTTGCTGGCCGGCTTGACCCAGTCGGCCAGGATGGTGCCGGTATTGCTGCCGCGCCAGTCGCGCACCAGGTCGAAGCGGTCGCGGATGATGTAGTGGTCGTTGCCGGCGCCGCCGTACAGCTCGTCGTGTCCGGCACCGCCGTCCAGCACATCGTCGCCGGCGCCGCCTTCCAGGTAATCGTCGCCGTTGCCGCCGAACAGCTTGTCGCCGAGCGGGTCGTCGACCCAGGCGCTGCCATTCCACAGCATGCCGGCGCGCACCGAATCATTGCCGTCGCCGCCGTAAATTTCATCGTTGCCGCCCGCGCCGTACAGGAAATCGTTGTCGCTGGTGCCCTGCAGGATGTCGTTGCCGCTGGTGCCCTGCTGCGGCCGTTGTTTGGTGCCGATGTGCTGCTTCATCAGATGTGCTCCGAGAAACCCCGTCCTTCAGGGCGGGGAGTGGAAGGAG
>NZ_JAYSCO010000040.1:0-51935 GCF_041914865.1 Pseudoduganella sp.
TGCCGCTGCCCGCCCACGGGGGCCGATGGGGATAGACCGCGGGCGCGGGAAAAAAATGGGGACGTACCCCATTTTTCCCGCCTTGCGGGAAAATGGGGTACGTCCCCATTTTTTTCCCGCCCCGCTTTAGCCGCGATGTGTTTTAGCTGGACAGAGCCGCGAATGCGCGTTCGCGGATTTCCTCGACTGGACCAACGCCTTCGATCTTGCGGTACTTCGGCGCACCAGGTTCGCCCGATTTGGCCCACTCGCCGTAATAGCCGAGCAGCACTTCGGTCTGGTTGTGGTAAACGTCCAGGCGTTTCTTGACGGTCTCTTCCTTGTCGTCGTCGCGCTGCACCAGGTCTTCGCCGGTGACGTCGTCCTTGCCTTCGACTTTAGGAGGGTTGAATTTGATGTGGTACACGCGGCCGGAAGCCGGGTGGCTGCGGCGGCCGCTCATGCGTTCGACGATCTGGTCGTCCGGTACGGCGATTTCCAGCACGTAGTCGATGGCAACGCCGGCGTCTTTCATGGCGTCGGCTTGCGCAACGGTGCGCGGGAAGCCGTCGAACAGGTAGCCGTTGGCGCAGTCCGGCGACTTCAGGCGGTCTTTCACCAGGCCGATGATGATGTCGTCGGAAACCAGCTGGCCAGCGTCCATTACTTTCTTGGCGGCCAGGCCCAGTTCAGTACCTTCCTTGATGGCGGCGCGCAGCATGTCGCCGGTGGAAATCTGCGGAATGTTGTACTTTTCCTTGATGAAGTTGGCCTGGGTGCCCTTGCCGGCACCTGGTGCTCCTAACAGAATGAGACGCATGAATGTTCCTAAACGATTTAATAATAATTTTTTGATGATGCCTTAGCCACCTTGCTAGAAACTTACCACAAAAGTTAACCTATACGCCACTTTTGTAGAAAGCCTGCACACGCGCCAGGTCTTCCGGCGTGTCCACCCCTGCTGCCGGGGCGGAATCGGTGACGTGCACCGCAATCGGGTAGCCGTGCCACAGCACGCGCAACTGTTCCAGGGCCTCGATACCCTCCAGCGGCGACACTTCCAGCGCCGGGTAGGCTTGCAGGAAATCGTTGCGGTAGGCGTACAGGCCGATATGGCGCAGCGGTACGTAGCCGGCCGGCAAGGCCGACTTGTCCGTGGCGAAGGCATCGCGGTGCCACGGGATGGTGGCACGGCTGAAATACAGGGCGTTTTCCTGTTTGTCGAGCACCACCTTCACCACGTTCGGGTTGAAGGCGTCGGCCGCGTCGTGCAGCGGATGGGCACAGGTGGCCATCGGCACATCGGCGCCGATACGGGCGGCGGCCGCCTGCAGCAGGTGCGGGTCGATCAGCGGCTCGTCGCCCTGCAGGTTGACCACCACCGCCTGCGGCGCCAGGTTCAGGGCGCGCGCCACCTCGGCGATGCGGTCGGTGCCGGACGGGTGGTCGGCGCGGGTCATGCACACTTCCACCCCGTGCTGTTCGCAGGCTTCTTTAATAGAGGCGTGGTCGGTGGCGACGATGATGCGTTCGGCGCCGGCTTCGCGGGCGCGTTCGGCCACGCGCACCACCATCGGCTTGCCGCCCAGGTCGGCCAGGGGCTTGTTGGGCAGGCGGGTCGAGGCCAGGCGGGCCGGGATGATGACAATGAACGACACCGCTTACTCCGTGGTGTCTGGCAGGGTGCGCGCCTCGTCGGCCCACATGATCGGGATGCCGTCGCGGATCGGGTATGCCAGGCGGTCGCCTTTGCAAATCATTTCCTGGGCTTTTTTGTCGTACTCCAGAGGGCCCTTGCACACAGGGCAGACCAGGATATCAAGCAGGCGTGCGTCCACGTAGTTTCTCCACAATTTGATCGGCCAGCGCCGGGTCGATGCTGGCGCTGACTGGAACGACCCAGATTCTGGGATCGTTGCGTAATTCTTCAATTTGCCAGCATTTTACTGCATCCTTCTCCGTCACCAGAATAATGTCGGCCTCGATGGCGGCGAAGGGGCGGTCCTGGAAGTCGTGATGGTCGGGCAGCGGCAGCTCCTGCGGCTGCAGGCCGGCGGCGCGCAGCATGCCGAAAAAGCGGGCCGGGTTGCCGATGCCCGCCGCGGCGGCCACGCGCAGCCCGGCACCTGCGGCGGCGCGGCGCGCCAGTTCCGCCAGCGGCACCCGCTCGCTGCGGTCGGCCAGGCGTTCGGCCACCTCCCCCGCCAGGCGCATCTGCCACGGCGCGGCGCCGGACGGGGCGACGGCGGCCGCCAGCGCGGGCGTCAGCTGCGCCGCGTTGACCACGGTGAAGTCGCGCCGGCGCGCCGGCGGCTCGCGCAACGGCCCGGCCGGCAGCGTCCAGCCATTGCCGACGCCGCGGCCGTCGAACAGCACGATCTCGATGTCGCGCGCCAGGGCGTAATGCTGCAAGCCGTCATCGGTAACAATCACGTCGACGCCGGGATGGGCCGCCAGCAAGGCGCGGCCGGCGGCGGCGCGGCGGCGCCCGACGAAGACCGGACAGCCGGTGCGGGCGGCGATCAGCACCGGCTCGTCGCCCACTTCGGCAGGCGTCGAAGCGCCGCCGACTTCGCGCGGCGCGGCATCCTTGCTGCCGAAACCGCGCGAGACGACGCCCGGCGAAAAGCCAGCGGCGCGCAGCGCCTCCACCAGCCAGATGGTCAGCGGCGTCTTGCCGGTGCCGCCAATGAAGATATTCCCCACCACGACCACCGGCACCGGCAGCCGCTCGGCCTGCGCCAAACCGGCCGCGAACGCGGCGCGGCGCGCGCCGGCCAGGGCGCGGAACAGCAGCGACACCGGCCACAAGGCGCAGGCCAGCGGCCCGCGCCGCAGCCACTCGCGCGAGAGGGTCGTCTCCAGGGAAGAGGCCATTAACTACTTGGCCTGGGCCGTCTGCGCCTCGAAGGTCACGCGGTCGAAGCCGGCGATGCGCGCCGCCTCCATCACGTTGATCACCATCTGGTGCATCGCAAACTGGTCGGCATTGATCTTCACCACCGGGTTGCCGCCTTTGGCGACGCCCTTCATGTTCTCGGCCAGGCCCGGCACGTCGCGGAACGACACCGGCGTGCCGTTGATGGTGTAGTTGCCTTTGGCGTCCACCGTCACATTCAGGTCGTCCGGCTGCTCCACCGCTTTCTCCGCATCGGCGGTCGGCAGCGTGATTTTCAGCTCGGTGAACTTGCTGTAGGTGGTGGTGATCATCAGGAAGATCAGGATCACCAGCAGCACGTCGATGAACGGGATCAGGTTGATCTCCGGATCTTCGCGCTTCTGGCCGCGGCGGAAATTCATCGCCATAGGATCGATCCTCGCTTACTTGCGGCTGTTGTGGACGATGTCCACGAACTTGACCGCCTGCTGCTCCATGTCGATGACGAAGGAGTCCACCAGCGCGCGGAAGTGGCGGTAGAACACCAGGGTTGGCATCGCGATCGCCAGGCCGAAGCCGGTGTTGTACAGGGCCACGGAGATGCCGTGCGCCAGCTGCGCCGGGTTGGTGCCGGCCGCATTGGTGGAGCCGAAGATCTCGATCATGCCGACCACCGTGCCGAACAGGCCCATCAGCGGGGCCAGGGTGGCGATGGTGCCCAGGGTGGTCAGGAAGCGCTCCAGCTGGTGCGCCACGCCGCCGCCCGCCTCTTCGATCGATTCCTTCATCACATCGCGCGGAGCGTTAACATTTCGCAACGCTGCCGAAAGGACAACACCGAGCTGCGACGACTTTTCCAGCTTCTCGATGATCTCAGGCGTGATATTGCCGCTGCGGTAAACGCGCACAACTTCGTCCAGCAGGGTCTTGGGAATGATGCGGGTGCGGCGGAGATACATCAGGCGCTCAATGATCAGCGCGGTGGCAACAATGGAAGCGATCAGCAGAGGCCAGATGGGCCAGCCGGCGGCCTGGAAAATTGCGAGCAAGACGTACTCCTGTGAAAGAAATCCTAAACGCGCAATGTAGCCTGTTGGAGCTTATCCGGCAAGTGTGCGCTTTCTTCACATTTTCTGTGGACAAGATTGTTGGCAAGCCCAGCATTAGCACCTAAGCCCATGATTTCACTATGATTTTTTCTAATGCAAAAAATTTCATCAGCTTCCAAGGGTGGCGGTTCTGCACATATTCTGTGGACAATATTGTGGGGAAGGAAGGCTTTTATATGCTAAGCCATTGATAGGAAACAGAATTATTCTCAAGCACAAAAAATGCGCAATGGCATTTTTCACAGCTTGACCACTTGTGCACTTCCCCACATATTCTGTTGATAAGATTGTGAGCAAGGCCACACCAGCATGCCAAAGTCCTTGATTCATAAGCACATTCTTGCCATGCGTAAAAATTCCGCACCGAAATGTCCACTCCGGGGTCAGGAACAAAACTGGACATTTCTTGGCCTTCTGCACAAATTCTGTGGACAATATTGTGAGCAAGGCGACAGGAGGCGGGGGAAGTCTTTGATTCTCAAGAACATTCCGCTCACGCCTATTTTTTAGGCAGCTTTTTCCACGCAATTTTTCCCACAAGTTCTGTGGATAAAATTGTTAGCAAGGGACAGACTGGAGTGCCAAGTCCTTGATTTCTAAAATGAAAGTTACCCTGCAAACATTTTCATCAGGCCAATTTTGCTACGGCTGAGTTCCTCACATATTCTGTGGATATCTTTGTGCGTAACAGACCAGGGCTAGCGGAAAGTCCTTGATCTATAAGGAAATTCGTAAATTGCCCGCTAATGTAGCATTGGCGTTTACCCTTAATAATCATGTGTTTACAAAAAATGCTTGCAGTATGAAGTGATATATGACATAAGCATGACCGCTTTCAAGAAGTGTGGACAGGTCCATGATCAACAGCCCCGAACCGAACCAGGTCATCTCCGTTAGCGCCCTGAACCAGGCGGTTGCCCGTCTGCTGGAGCGCTCTTTCCCCCTGCAGTGGATATCTGGGGAAATCTCGAATTTCACCCGCGCCAGTTCCGGCCATTGGTACTTCACGCTCAAGGATGACGCGGCGCAGGTGCGCGCCGTTATGTTCCGCGGCCGCGCCCAGTACGCAGGCTTCGTGCCGCGCGAGGGCGACAAGGTGGAAGTAAGGGCCTTGGTCACCCTGTACGGGCCGCGCGGTGACTATCAGATCAATGTGGAAGCGATCCGCCGCGCCGGCGTCGGCTCGCTGTTCGAGGCCTTCCAGCGCCTGAAGGAGCGGCTGGCGGCGGCGGGCCTGTTCGCGCCCGAGCGCAAGCGGGCACTTCCGTTGTTTCCACGCACTATTGGCATTGTGACCAGCCCGCAGGCGGCGGCCCTGCGCGACGTGCTGATCGCGCTGCGGCGCCGGGCGCCGCATGTGCAGGTAGTGCTCTACCCTACCCTGGTACAGGGCCAGCAGGCCGGCGCGCAGATTGCGGCGGCTATCGATACCGCTTCGCGCCGCGCCGAATGCGATGTGCTGCTGGTGGTGCGCGGCGGCGGCAGCATGGAGGACCTGTGGTGCTTTAACGAGGAAGTGGTCGCTTACGCCGTGGCGAATTGCGCGGTGCCGGTGGTATCCGGCGTGGGCCACGAAACCGACTTCACGATCTGCGATTTCGCGGCCGACGTGCGCGCCGCGACGCCCACGGCGGCGGCCGAACTGGCGGCCACCCCGCGCGCCGACTGGCTCGGCTCCCTGCGCGCCGATGCCACCGACCTGCGCCGCGCCATGCGCCGCGCGCTGGGCGACGCCGCGCAAAACCTGGACAACCTGCAGCGCCGCCTGCTCAGCCCCACCGCGCGCATCGCGCAGCAGCGCCTGCAGCTGAAGGCTTTGTCCACCGCCATGATGCATGCCACCCGCAACCCGCTGCAGCAGTCGCGCTTTACCGTGGACCGGCTGGCGGCGCGGTTGGCGGCGCGCAAACCCGACCCGTCCGCGGCGCGGGCGGCCATGGCGGCGCTGCAGCACCGGGCCGGCGCCAGCATGCGCGGCCAGCTGGCGCAGCGGCGCGATGCGCTGAACGCCCTGTCGGCGCAGCTGGAGCTACTGAATCCCCAGCGCACGCTGGAGCGCGGCTACGCCATCGTCACCGATGCCGCCGGCGCCGTGCTGCGCGACCCGGCCCACATCAAACCGGGCCAGGCGCTGGGCGTGCGCCTGGCGCAGGGCAGCGCCGAAGTCGGCGTGGCCTCGGTGCAACCGACGCTCACCTAGCGTTCGTATTACAATAGTGGCCGTTTCGGCAAAAATAACTTTTCGTCTCATTCAAAGGAAACATTCATGGAACATACCCTGCCACCACTGCCGTATGCAATGGACGCGCTGCAGCCGCACATCTCCAAGGAAACCCTGGAATTCCACTACGGTAAGCATCACCAGGCTTATGTCACCAACCTGAACAACCTGATCAAGGGTACCGAGTTCGAGAACCTGTCCCTGGAAGAAATCGTGAAGAAGTCCTCCGGCGGCGTGTTCAACAACGCAGCCCAGGTCTGGAACCACACCTTCTACTGGAACTGCATGGCGCCAAACGCCGGCGGCGCGCCGACCGGTGCCCTGGCTGACGCGATCAACGCCAAGTTCGGTTCCTTCGACAACTTCAAGGCTGAATTCACCAAGTCCTGCGTGGGCAACTTCGGTTCCGGCTGGACCTGGCTGGTGAAGAAGGCCGACGGTTCGGTTGAAATCGTCAACACCTCCAACGCTGCCACCCCGCTGACCGGCGCCGACAAGCCGCTGCTGACCTGCGACGTGTGGGAACACGCTTACTACGTTGACTACCGCAACGCCCGTCCGAAGTACGTTGAAACGTTCTGGAACCTGGTGAACTGGAACTTCGTGGCCCAGCAATTCGCTTAATTGCGGCGCTGTGCTCAATGAAGAAAGCCCGCAACCGCGGGCTTTTTTTCAGGTGTGATCATGCAAAAATCGCAAGAAACCATCGATCTGCGCCGCACCGGCGCGATCGTCGCGCTGGCAGGCATTGTGCAGGCGGCACTGGCCATGGCGAACGCGCCGGCCGGCAGCTTCCACCTCCAGTTCGCCAACGTCAATATCCTGTTCGGGATACTGATCGCGTTCGGCAATGTGCGCGCCCTTTCCGCTGTGCGCTGGCTGGCCTGGCTTTGCCTGATGCCGGCTGCCCTGCTGCTGCTTGCGGGCTTCCTGCTGCAGCCGGCAGGCCTGCTGATGGCGCAGCTGCGCTTCATCCCGTCCGCCTTGTTCCGGGAAACCGCCACCCAGCTGATTTCCCTTGCGATGGTGCTGTTCATCCTGCGCCAGCTTGGCAGCACGCCGATGCTGGAAGCGCGCGCGGCGCTGGGCCGCAAGGTGCGCGATATGCGCATTCCCCTGGGACTGGGCGCGGTGCTGGCGGTGGCCGTGGCCGGCTTGCAGGCGGCGGCCGTGCACAGCGCCGATGCGGAGCATGCCGTGCAGCTGGCGCAAGCGGAAATGGGCCCGCAATACGAATACTTTGCGAGCCACATCCATTTCGAGTTCGGCGCCAACAGCCGGGTAATGGCCCGCGTACAGCTGTGGAACGACCGGGAACTGCGCGAGATCCCGGTCCAGTGGCGCAAACCCTGATTAAACGCTGATCACCACTTTGCCGAAGTGGTTGCCCGAAGCCAGGTGCTGGTAGGCTTCGCGCGCCTTGTGGATGTCGAACACGCTATCCACCACCGGCTTGATGTTGCGCTGGGCGACCAGGCGCGACAAGTCTTCCTGCATGGCGCGGCTGCCGACGTAGATGCCGCTCATGTTCTTGCCGCCCACCACCAGGCCAAGCAGCTGGATGCCGGTTTCAAAGCCGCCGCCCAGGCCGCCGATCACGGCCACCTTGCCGCCCATGGCGACGGCGGCGATGGAGCGCGCCAGCGTGCCCTGCCCGCCCACTTCCAGCACCAGGTCGACGCCTTTGCCGCCGGTGGCGCGCAGCACTTCTTCCTGCCACTCCGAGTTCTTGCGGTAGTTGACCAGCACGTCCGCGCCCAGTGCGCGCGCCCTTTCCAGCTTGGTGTCGCTGGACGAGGTGACGATGGTGCGCACGCCCGCCGCGCGCGCCAGCTGCAGCGCCCACACCGAGACGCCGCCGGTGCCCAGCAGCAGTACGGTGTCGCCGGCTTTCACGCCGCCTTCGACGAACAGCGCATTCCAGGCGGTGACGCCGGCGCAAGTCAGGGTCGCCGCTTCTTCGTAGCTGAGGTGGGCCGGCACGGCGCTCAGACCGTCTTCGTGGATCACCAGCTCCTCCGCCAGCACGCCCTTGCCGCCGGCGCCCAGCGTTGCGGCCGTCTTCTCCGGGCTCACTTTGCCCTCCACCCACTCGGGGAAGAAGTTGGTGGCGACGCGGTCGCCGACGCGGAAGCGCGTGACGCCAGGGCCGACTTCCATCACTTCGCCGGCGGCATCGGAACCCGGCACCACGGCGCCTTCGCCGGAAGTCGGGTAGGTACCGTGCGCCACCATCAGGTCGCGGTAGTTCAGGGCCACGGCGCGCACCTTGACGCGCACTTCATGGTATTGCAATGCCTGCTGTGGCAGCTGGACGTGCTGCAGGCTGTCGATGCCGGCGCCGGGGGTAATGTGGTAAGCATGCATGGGAAGCTCCTTGGTATTTGTGTTGAGGTGGAAAGAACTATATAGTTTCCCCGGACTCCACAGTGGTGGAGTTTTCTCAACAAATTGTCAACCAAATGGAAACAATATGAATGAGCGTTTGAACGGCATCAACGTCTTCGTGCATGCGGTGGAAGCGGGCAGCTTTTCCGCCGCCGCGGTGCGCCTGCACCAGACCCGTTCGGCCGTGGCCAAGACCATCGCCCGCCTGGAGGAACGCCTGGGCGTGCGCCTGTTCCACCGCACCACGCGCAGCCAGAGCCTGACCGAAGCCGGCGAGTCCTACTACGAACGCTGCGTGCGCGCGCTGGCCGAACTGGACGCCGGCGAAGCCTGCATCGGCAGCGGCCGCAGCGAGCCGACCGGGCGCCTGCGCGTCAGCGTGCCGGTGCTGTTCGGGCGCCAGTTCGTGGCGCCGCTGATGCTGGAACTGGCGCGCCGCTACCCCAAGCTGGCGCTCGACATCTCATTCAACGACCGGGTGGTGGATTTGATTGAGGAGGGTTTCGACATCGGCCTGCGCGTGGGGCCGCTGGCCGACAGCAGCACGCTGGCCGCGCGCCGCCTGGGCCAGCAGCGCATGCTGATCTGCGCCGCGCCGTCCTACCTGGCGCGGCATGGGCGGCCGGCGCAGCTGGATGACGTCACGCGCCACGATGGCATCCTCTACGCGCGCGGGCGGCTGGTGAAGGCATGGGAAATCGCGACGCCGGGCGAGAAGCCGCGCGACCTGCTGCCGGTACAGCGCCTGATGTTCGACGACCTGCAGGTGATCGCCGATGCCGCCGCGGCGGGCATGGGGCTGGTGTGGCTGCCGTGCTGGCTGGTGGCGCCCTATGTCAAACGCGGCGAACTGGAAGTACTGTTCGACTGCGGCGAGCTGGAAGCGTCGCAAATGCACCTGGTTTGGCCGCATACGCCGTATATGCCGGCCAAACTGCGCGTCGCCATCGATACCCTGCTCGAAGTGACGCCGATCTATCTGGCCAAGGCCGAAGCCTCGCCCGCCATTGCTCCAGCCTCGCCAGCCGCTGGCGCCTGAGGCGCCGCCGTCGCCTGCAAGCTCCACACGCTGGCCGGGTCGCCATGCAGGCCGCGCCGCAGCACCGCGCGCGCCATGCGCGCGAAGCCGATAGCGAACGAAACGGCGATGGCGGCGGCGCCTGGCATGATCCATTGCCCCGCCAGCGCAGCGCTGACCGGATCAAGGCCGCTGCGCCACCACTGGGCCAATGGCAGCGCCGCGCACAGCGCCGCGCAAAGCCACAGCAGTTCATGCGCGGCGCGCGCCGGCGGCCGCACCAGGGCCCACAGCACGGCCAGCCCGAACACGCCGTAGTAGGCATACTCCTCCGCCTGCACGCCGCCGATGGTCTTATTGACCAGCAGGAGCGCGCCAATGCCCGCCACGCTGCCCAGGCAGACGCCCAGGGTCAGCCCCGCCATCAGGCGCGCGCTGCGCTTCTGCAGGCCCTGCCGCTTGCGGCGCGACTCGATCCACAGCAGGTTGCCGCTGTAGAACAGGAAAGCCCCCGCCATGCCCAGCACGAAGTAGACCCACTTCAGCGCATAGCCGCCGAAATTCCCGAAATGCAGCGACTGCAAGCCGCGCAGGAAAACATTGCCCGGGCTGGCATTTTGCGGCGTGACCAGGCGCTTGATGCTGCCATCGCTGGTGCTGGCGACGACCGCCGTCAGGCGCGTCAGCTGGCCGGCCGGCGCTTCGCCGTAAGCCTCCACCTGCCCCGCCGCATCGCCGATGTGGTGATAGCGCAGGTGATAGAAACGGGTGCCAGGCGCAGCGCGTTCCAGCCCCGCGATCAGTTCCGGCGCCGGCAGCACGGCCGCCGGCTTGCCGCTCGGCTTGACCGGCGCGCTCAGCGCGATGTCGTCCTGCACCAGGTTGAGCAGCTTGCCCTCGAAGACCAGGTACTGGAACGGCGCCATCAAGAGCACGCCCAGCGCCAGCACCGCGCTGCTCCACGCGAACAGGATATGGAATGGCAGCGACAGGATGCCGATCGCATTGTGCGCGTCCTGCCACATGCGCTTCAGGTTCTTGCCGACGCGCAGCGCAAACAAGTCCTTCAGGAAGCCCGGTGCGTACAGCACCACGCCCGACACCAGCGCCAGCCCGTACAGCACGCACACCACGCCCAGCACATAACCGCCCCACGCCTCCGGTAAGCCGGCCGTGTAATGCAAGCGGTACAGCAGGTGCGCCAGTTCCGACTCGTGCTTTTGCTCCACCAGCTCACCTTGCGGCGAGAGCTGGAATTCGCGTTCATGACCATGGTCACCATAGCTGATGCGCAGCTCGGGCTCGGCCTCGGTCGGCAATCCCAGGGCGAAGCTCTTGCGGCCCTCCGGGTGTGCGGCCAGGAAAGCGTCGATCAACTGCTGCGCCCTGGCCGTGCTTTCCATCGGCGCCGTTTGGGCCGAGGGGGTTTCCCAGATTTCCAGCTCCTCGTGGAAAACCGTCAGCGCGCCGGCGAAGAAGGCGATGAACAGGCCAAAGCCCGCCAGCAGCCCGCTCCAGGTGTGCAGCGCCATATAGTTGCGCAGGGTAGCCGCCTTCATGCCGCCACCCGCGCCAGTCCGCTGGCCTTCAGCACATGCATCAAGCCGTACACGCCGGCCGTTGCGCTGCCCATCCACAGCCAGGCGCGCCAGCCGTTGCGGCACTGGAAGGCCAGCGCCATCACGCCAACCCAGGCCAGGAAAAACACCAGCAGCAAAGGCAAGGTCCAGGTGCGCTGGTCGCGCAGCAGCAGGACCAGGATGCCGACCATGCCGGCCGCCAGCGGCATGCCGAGGAAAGTGGCGGCGCTTGCTTTACCCAGCATGGCGCATCCTCCGGTAAGCATTCAGGTAAGGCAGCAGCACCATGCCGAGCATGAAGGCTGTCAGCGCGATGAAGAAGCCGGGCCAGAAGCCGTAGTCCAGCGCGGCCAGCGCCACGGCGCCCGGCAGCAGCGGCAGCCAGGCCAGGCGCAGCGCCTTGCGCCCGCCCTGCTGCGGCGAGGCGAAGGCCAGGCAGGCCCCGCCCAGCAAGGCAGCGATTACAGAGATCAGTGTCATCATGGCGTGCCTCAGATCTTCCCTTCCAGGCCGAAGGCCAGCTTACGCCCATGGCCCATGATCACGCTATGCCGGCCCGGCACCGAGTTCAGGTGGTTGTAGATGATGTAATCGCGGTCGAGCAGGTTGCTGCCGCTGGCGAATGCCGTTAGCCCGTTGGCAAAGCTGTACGCCAGCTTGCCGCCCAACAGCAGGTGGCTCTGGTTGCTGGTCAGGTTGTCGGCATTGCTGAAACCTTTGGCTTCATACGCCAGGTGCAGGTTGGCCAGCAGGCGGCCAGGGGTCCAGTTGAAACCAGCCGACTGCGTGCGGCGCGGCGATCGCGCGAACTCGTTGCCGGTGAAGTCGCCCTGCGGCGATTTGAAGTCCAGGAACTCGGTGTGCGAGAAGCCCAGCGCGCCGAACACTTCCAGCTCGCGCGTCATGGCGCGGCGCGCTTCCAGCTCCAGCCCCATCAGGCGCGAGCGGCCCGCGTTGACGATGAAGTTGTCGATGCTGTTGCGCGCCATGTTCACCTGCTGGTCGCTCCAGTCGATGCGGTACAGGTTGGCGCTGACGAAGGTGCGCTGCGGCAGCGCGCCTTTCAGCGACAGGTCGTAGTTCTTCGTGTACTCCGGGCCATAGGCATTGGCGCCGCGCTGGTAGCTGTAATCGACGCCGCCGGTGCGGTAGCCGCGCTGCACGGTCAGGCCGGCCACCCACTCCGGCGACAGGGCGTAGCGCGCGCCGAACTTCGGCAGCCACACGCCGGCATCGCTGGCCAGGTGCTGTACGCCGTCCGGGCCGAAGGCGCCGGCCGCGATCAGTTTCTGGAAGACCTGGCGCGCCATCGGCGTGGTGCCGCTGGTGACGGTGCCGATCGTGCGCTCCTGCTTTTCGGCGTCGTAGCGCAAGCCGGCGGTCAGGGTCAGCGCGCCCACGCCGTAGTCGGCCTCGCCGAACACGGCGCGGCTGCGCACCTTGCCGCTTTCGTCGTTGCGGCGTTCGATGAAATCGGCGCTGAACATCGCTTCGCAAGCGGCCACGCTCGGGCACTGGCCGATCATGTCCAGCACATAGGACAGCGGCACGCGGTAGCCCTTGTCGGCGCCGGTGCGTTCATGCGAATAGTAAGCGCCAAGCACGCCTTTCAGCTTGCCCTGCCCCAGCGCGGTATCGAAATTGGCGCGTATTTCCTGGGTCAGCTGGCGGTTGCTGTAGATGCCGCCGTGCGTGCCCTGGTTCAGCTCCGTCATGTCGTAATCGCCATCGCGGTCGAAGCGGCTGTTGGCCCAGGTGGTCAGCAGCGTGAAATCGGCGCCGAAGGCGCGCAGGGTTTGCTCCAGCGCGCCATTGCGGCTGCGGTTGCGCGCCCTGCTGCTTTCATTGGCCAGGGCGATGCGCTCGCGCGGGTCGCGCGTCACGGCTTCCACCTGGCGGTCGCCCTTCTCGAACTGCTCTTCCGACAGCGAGAACAGGGCCTGGTAGTTGTCGCCCCATGGCGTCAGGCGCAGGCGGGCGCGCACATTGTGGCCATCTTCGCGCGCCCAGTTGCGGTCGCGCCGCGTCGTGTTGTGGATTTCGCCATCGCTATGGCGCTTCTCGGCACTGATGCGCAGCGCCGCCACGTTCTCGCTCAGCGCGCCGCCGCCGGCCAGCGCGATGCGGCGCAGGCCATCGCTGCCCATGGCGGCACGGGCCGCGAAATCGGTCTTGTCGGACGGCAGGCGCGAACGGATCACCACCGCGCCGGCCAGCGAGTTGCGCCCCTGGTTGGTCGATTGCGGGCCGCGCAGCACTTCCACGCGCTCCATGTCCCAGGCGCTCATGTAATCGATATCCTGGGCAAAGCCGCCCTGCGGCACGCCATCGATGGTGATGGTCACGGTCTGGCCGCTGCCGCCGGTGGCGCCGGTCAGCGGGATCCCGCGCAGCGCCAGGCCGGCCGCGGTGCTGACGTTGGCCATCTGGCTGACCACATCTTCAATGGTTTCATTCCCCGCATTCTCGATCTGGCGCCCGGTGCGGATGCCGATACTGGCGTTGCTGTCGATTTCGGCGCGGCGCAGCTTGTCGCCGCTGATGATCACGGTGTCGAGGTGTTGCTGGGCCAGCGCAGGGGCGGCCAGCAGCACGCCCGCCAGGGCGGCAACGATGGACTTCAACTTCATAATTCCCTTTATTGCAATTGTAAATAATAATCAATTGCAATAATAAATGATAATCATTCTCATCAAAAGGGAAATGTTTACAAAGTTGACATTGCCGCTCACTTGCCGCGTTCGGCGTCGCCCTGCCCTGGCTCGCGGCGCTCGGGCATGCTCTCAATGTGGTCGGTATCGATATCGGCGCCGTCCGGCGCTGGCGTATCGCGCTCCACGCTGGCGCGCTCGCCGGTGCCCTGGCGGTCGGAATCGCTATCGAGTTCCGTATCGCCCGGCCCGCCCGGCAGCGCCCCTTGCAAGTCGCTGCCGGAATCGGACGAATCGCTGGGGCCGAGCGCCCCGGTGCCGTGCCCCTTGTGGATCTCGCGATCCGGGCGCCCCGGAAGGTTGTCCGGGTCTAAAGTACTGTTGCCTGACATGGTGACCTCCTGTTTCCTTTAATTTAATGTTTTCCGGGTTCAGGGGGCGCAGTGTTGGAAGATGCCAACACAGTTGTGAAACATTTGTTCCACAACTTCTTATTTGGCAAAACTCAAGCAATGCCGAACTTTAGATGCAGGTATAAGGTTTTCCCAATATGTAACTTGCAAAAAAGATGCAACATTTCGTTACAGTGGAAGCGCACAAAACGTTTGATGCAGATCAAAAGGGTATTTACCTTAGGTCAACACTAGTACAATTCAGGCTTGAACAAATTGCACAGGAGTGCCTGCAAGATGAGTAGTTTTGACGCAACCAACAAGCGCCTGAAAAACATTCATACTCGCATCCCGGAGTTCCCGGAAGACTTGGTACGCCTGCTGCGCATGACCTATCACGTCCAGAAACGCATGAAGGATCTGGCGAATTCGGTATTGCGCAAGTACGACCTGGTCGATGCCAGCTATATGGTGCTGGCGGTGCTGTATGGATCGGAGAACGAGACTTCGACCGCTTCCAACCTCGGCGAAGCCTGCATGGAAAAGCCGGCCAACCTGACCCGCGTCTGCAACGACCTGGAAGCCCAGGGCCTGATCACCCGCGGCAACCGCCCGGGCGACCGCCGCTGCGTGATGATCACGCTGACGGAAGCCGGCCGCAACCTGATCGAACAGGTGATGCCGGAAGTCTGGTCGCGCACCACGCGCGCCTACGACGGCTACAACGGCGACGACATCCGCGTGCAGGAACAGCTGTTCAAGCGCCAGCTCGCCAACCTCGACGTCGCAGCCTGACTTGGCGAAAAAAAATGGGGACGTACCCCATTTTTTCGCTGCGCGAAAAAAAATGGGGTACGTCCCCATTTTTTTTCGGCTTACTTCTGCGGCGTGGTGTGCTTCATGGCATACCAGAGGTGCTGCCACCAGTGCTCGCGCGAGTGCACGGTCAGCAGGCAGGTGCGGTCGATCTCTTCCTTGAAGACCTGGTCGCGGCATTGCTTGTTGGCCAGGGCATTGCGCTGGTTCTCAGCATTGACCACGGCCAGCACCAGCCAGAACACCAGGCCGGCCAGCAGCACGACCAGGGTCCAGGCCAGGTGGTTGACCCAGGTGCGCCCGACCAGGCCGGCCTCGTCTGGGGCCGATTCCCGGTACGCGCGCATCACGCCTTCTTCACGTTGATCCATGGTTTACTTTTTCGTGGCGGCAGCCTTGGCAACCAGGTAATCCACCACCGCCAGCGCGGCGGCGTGGTGCTGGCTTTCCGGCAGGCCCGGACGGCCGGCCATCGACGGCGAGGTGACGTAGCGGCCGTCAACCACCAGGGTCGGGGCGGAGTCCACGCCTTTGTACTGGCCGATGGTGGCTGCCATACGCTTCATTTTAGACTCGACGCCGAAGGATTTGTAGGCCGCTTCAAACTTGGCCTTGTCGACACCGGCGCTGGCCAGGAAGGCAAACATCTCGTCTTCGCGCATCAGGCGCTTGTGGTCGACGTGCATGGCGTTGAAGATCTTCTGGCTGACCGTTTCGGCCAGGCCCATCGATTCCAGCGTGACGTAGGTGCGCGCCAGCACATCTTTTTCGCTGCGCGCGAAGTGCAGGCGGCGGAAGTGCACCTTGTCGGCATTCTGCTTGACCCAGGCCGACATTTTCGGCTCGAGCGCGAAGCAGTGCGGGCAGGAATACATGAAGAACTCGACCACTTCGACTTTCTTGCCCTGCGCTTCGCTGCGCACAGGGGTGTCGAGGGTGCGCCAGTCCACGCCCTCTTTCGGGTCGGCGGCGGAGGCGCCGGCGGCGGTGAACATCAGGACGGCGGAGGCAAGCAGGAGGCGCAGCAGACGCATGGTGATCCTTACAGGGAAATAGTAAACGCAGCGAGATTACCATTTTTTGCGCCCTGTGATCAGCCCCGCGGCCCAAATTGGCGCCAACGGGGCTGCTTTAAGCCGGCTTTAAGCGCCGGCAGCGCTTAGAAGTCGTAGCGCGCGGAGACTTTCACCTGGCGCCCGTTGTCCGGGTAGATGCCGCTGCGGCAGCCGAAGGCCTGGTTGTAGTAGTCCTTGTCGAGCAGGTTCAGTGCGCTCAGCGCCAGCTCCCACTGGCCGAATTTGCGCGCGTAGCGGCCATCGACCGTGGTGTAGGCCGGGATGCGCGCGCTGCAGCTGTTGCTGAAGTCGCTGCCGACGCGCTGCTGGGCCACGCGCTGCACGCCGAGGTCGGCGCTCTGGCCGTCGCCCGGCAGCCAGGCCAGGCGCACGGTGGTGATGTGCTTCGGCACCAGCGGCACTTCGCGGCCGGCATTGCCGCCGGCGCGGAACTTGGCGTCCACCTGCTGGTAGTGGCCCTGCACTTCCCACATGCCGCCGAAGCGGTAGCTGCCGTCCAGCTCAAAACCTTTGCGCTCGGTCGGGGCCAGGTTGGTGTTGGCGCCAAACAGGCCGGCGGTCGGGTCGTAATAGATCTCGTTGTCCAGCTTGTGGCGGAACAGGCGCGCATCGACCTTGGCCGCGCCCAGCACGTAACCGAGGCCGATCTCGCTGTCGTGCGAGGTCTGGGTTTCCAGCGGCTTGTTGGCTTGCGGGGTGTAGGCGTTTTCGTCGGAGGTGGCGACGCGGTAGCTCTGGCCGGCCTTGGCCCAGGCGGTCAGGCCCGGCGCGGCCAGCATGCTGCCCTGCAGCTCCCAGGCGTTGTGCGCCTGCTTGATGCTGTAGGTGGCGCTGGTGAACGGCGCCGGGTCGACCGAGTCCTTGTCGAACAGCTCGCGGCGCACGCCGGCGGCCAGGCGCACCTGCTGCGCGCCGGCGAACTTCACTTCATCGCGCAGGTAGAAGGCCTTGCTGCGCTGGGTGGCGTCGGCGGCCGAATAGTCGGAATGGGTGACGCGGTTCCAGCGGCCGAAGTCGAAGCCGGCCACCAGCTCGTTCAGCAGGCCGTCGAACTGCGCCAGGTGGCGCACGCGCGGCGAGAACTGGGTCTGCTTGCTGTCGTACACCGACTTGGAGCCGAAGTAGGTCGCTTCCACATCCTTGGTGCGGTGCGCCAGTTCGGCCGCCAGGTCGAAGGCGCCGACCTTGCGTTCCCAGGCGGCGGTGTAGCGGTCGCTGTCCATCTTGCCGAAATCGTCCGGGGTCTTGGTCTGGCGCGGGTTGGCCAGGAACTCGGCTTCGTTCAGGCTGCCGGCGAAGCGCTGGTCCTGGCGCGCGATGTCGGCACGCAGCGACAGGCGGCCGAAGTCGCCGTTGAACTGCACGCCGCCGTTGAAGCGCGACTGCTTGAATGCATTGTTCTTGCGGTAGTTGTCGGTGCGCTGGTGGGCGGCCGAGGCGTCGATCGCCACGCCGTCGAAGCCCTGCACCGCGCCCAGGCGCACGTCGGCGCTGTCGAACCGGCCCAGTTCGGCGAACATGCTGCCGCCGCGCGCGCCCGCTTTCGGGCGCTTGGTGACGATGCTGATCACGCCGCCGGTGGCGCCTTCGCCATACAGCACGCTGGCGCCGCCGCGCATGATGTCGATGCGCTCCACCAGGTCGATCGGGATGGTGGACAGGGTGGCCGGGGTCAGCTCGTTCTCGTTCATGCGCACGCCGTCCAGCACCACCACCACGTTCTGGTCGCTGGTGGCGCCGAAGCCGCGCAGGTCGAGGCTGAAATCGGGGCTGCCGGTCAGGCTCTGGCGGCCGTACACGCCGCCGATCTTGCGCAGCGCCTGGTTCACGTCGGTCACGCCGGCACGGCGGATCTCAGCGGCGGTAATGGTGCTGGCGCCGATCGGCAGCAGCGACGGGTCGCTGGCGAAGCGCGCGCCGCTGATCACGATGGTCTGGGAATCCTGGGTGTTCTGGGCCGCGGCAGGCGCGGCGAAGCACAGGGCAAGGGCTGCAGCCAGTGCGCAGCGTGGGGAGAAAATGGTCATGACATGCGAATCGAAAAAGTATCCGCCTGCGTCCCCGCAGCCGGAATCCACAGAAGTCGCGCCGCGCGGGCGCGCTTCCACCTCCCTGGCCGGTATCCGGGCTGGCAAGACTGACCGGGCCACCTTCCTATGCGGCTGCATAGTGGTCATTGGCGCGGCCTGCCGTCGGGACGACGGCGCTTGCGTACCGTTGCGGGGGCAGCACATTGCGTTTCCCGTTTAACTGCTCCCATGAACAGGGAGCGGGCACCAGGGCGCGCACATTATACGCTGCTTAAAAATCGCATGAAAGTTTGGTAATTAGTTTGGTATATTTTCGCGTTGCCAATTACTTAACGGGGATTTATGCGCATCGCACATTTACTGGCCGCGGCCGCCCTGCTGGGCGGCGCAGCGCTGTCGGCCAGCCTGCTGGCGCAAGGCGCCGGCGCCGGCACGCTGCCCGCCAGCGGCACCGATATCCCGCTGGCGCCGCCGCGCGCGGCGGCCGTCACGCAACCGAGTGCGCCCGGCGCCTGGGGCGGCATGCGCAGCGGGCAGGAAGCCACCCTGTCCGACCGCGTGGTGGACTACCGCATCGAAGCCACGCTGGACCCGGTCAAGCACACCATCGACGGCAAGCAGCGCCTGACCTGGCGCAACCGCAGCGCGCAACCGGTGCGCAGCGTCTACCTGCACCTGTACCTGAACGCCTTCCAGAACGCGGACAGCACCTTCCACACCGAGCAGCGCAAGTCGGGCCAGGGCATCCGCAACAGTAGCCTGAGCCAGGACGGCGAATGGGGCTATATGGACCTGCGCAGCGTGCGCCAGGCCGGCGCCGACGTGCCGTGGACCTTCGTGCAGCCGGACGGCGGCCCGGCCACCGACCAGACCGTGGTGCGCCTGGACTTGCCGCAGGCGGTCGCGCCGGGCGGCAGCACCACGCTCGATATCGCCTTCTTCGACCAGCTGCCGCGCGTGCTGGCGCGCAGCGGCTACTTCGACAGCTTCCACCTGGTGGCGCAGTGGTTCCCCAAGATCGCCGTGCTGGAGCTGCCGGGCGAGCGCGGCGCCACCACCGTGCGCTGGAATGCGCATGAGTACCACGCCGAGTCCGAGTATTACGCCGACTTTGGCAGCTTCGACGTCAAACTGACCGTGCCCAAGGAATACATCGTGGGCGCCACCGGCGAGCTGCAGGGTGCGCCGCTGGAGAAGGACGGCTGGCTGACCCACCACTACGTACAGGGCGACGTGCACGATTTCGCCTGGACTGCCGACAAGCGCAGCGCCAAGCCGCTGGTCGATACCTGGAGCGGCCATGGCAGCGGGCCGGTAAAGATCACCGTGCTGTACCCGCCGGAGTTCGCATCGAATGCGGCGCCGGTCATGCAGTCGACCAAGGACGCGCTGGACTACTTCTCGCGCACGCTGGGCCCCTACCCTTACAAGACCGTGACCGTGGTGGTGCCGCCGCATAACGCCAGCGAGGCGGAGGGCATGGAGTACCCGACCTTCTTCACCACCACCAGCGTGCCCGGCTACCGGGCCGGCACCACGCCGGCCGCACTGCAGGACTTCGTCACCATCCACGAATTCGGCCATGGCTACTTCTACGGCATCCTGGCCAGCAACGAGTTCGAAGAGCCCTTGCTGGACGAGGGCCTGAACGAATACTGGAACCACCGCATGCTGCGCGACACAGGACGCAAGGTGCCGCTCACCACGCCGTTCCTGCGCGCCATCGGTTTCGCGCCGCAAGTCGACAATTTCGCCTTCGAGCGCCAGGGCACCCCGCGCGACGAACCGGCCGACCCGCTGGGCCAGAACGCCTACAGCCGCCTGCAGGGCATCGGCCCGGTCTACTCGCGCGGCGCCATCACCATGCGCGACCTGGAGGCCCAGCTGGGCAAGGAAACCATGGAACGCGCCTTCAGGGAGTACTACCGGCGCTGGAAATTCCGCCACCCGAGCATCGCCGACCTGCGCGAAGTGCTGGCGGAGGTGAGTGGCCAGCGCCAGCTGGTGGAAACCGTCTTCGCGCAGCAGGTGTATGCCGCCACGCGCGTGGACGACCGCATTGCGTCCTTCACCAGCGAAGAGCAGGAGCCGCTGCCCGGCATGCGGCTGGAAAACGGCAAGCGCGTCAGCGTCAGCGAAGAACAGGCCGCCCGGCAGGCCGACAAGCTGCGCGAAGCATGGGAGAAGGCCCATCCGGACGCCAGGCCGGGCACCGGCCCCTTCCCCTACCTGACCCGCGTCACGGTGCGCCGCCGCGGCGCCGACGTGCCGCAAACCCTGGTGGTGGCGTTTGCCGACGGCAGCACGGAGACCGTGCAATGGCGCGGCGAACAGCGCTGGCACACCTTCGAATGGCGCAAGCCGGCCAAGGCGGTATCGGCGCGCATCGATCCGGACGGCAAGCACTTCCTCGACGTGAACAAACTCGATGACAGCCGCACCCTGAAAAAGGACGGCAGCGCGTCGCGCCGCTGGACCCTGGACCTGGCCGCCATCTTTCAATCCCTCTTCGCCCTGATTGCCACCGTATGAAGCTGAGCACCAATCTCAAACACGCCAGCCGCGCCGCCCTGCAGTGGCGCCTGCTGCTGCTCTGGCTGGCCGCCGTGCTGCTGCCGACCGCCGTGCTGGCCCTGCCCTTCTGGAGCGCGCTGGCGCCGGCGCTGGACTATTCCGTGCGCGCGCCGGAGCTGGCGCGGGCGCTGGACATGCTGGCGTTGACCGACCTGTTCAGCGAAGTGCGGCGCAACGCGGTGGCCTTGCAGGCGGGCGCCCTGGTGGCGCTGGCCATGGCCCTGCTGCTGTCGCCTTTCCTGACCGGCGCCATCGTCACCGCCGGCCGCGCGCCGCAGCCCGCCACCCTGCGCGAGCTGGTGGCCGGCGGCGTGGCCGAATACCCGCGCATGCTGCGCATGCTGCTGTGGGCGGCGGTGCCGCTGGGCGCGGCGCTGGCCCTGGGCCTCAGCCTGGCGGATGCAGCCGACGACTATGCCGCCAGGGCCGTGCAGGAGTCGGATGCGGCGCTGTGGCAGGACGCCGCCACGCTCGGCACCGTGCTGCTGCTGGCACTGGCCAACCTGACGCTGGACGCGGGCCGCGCCCAGCTGGCGATCGACCGCCGCCGCACATCGGCCGTCAAGGCTTGGTGGTGGGGCGTGCAGCTGCTGCTGCGCCGGCCGGGCGCCATGCTGGGCAGCTATGCGCTGCTGACCGTGGCCGGCCTGCTGCTGGCCGGCCTGCTGGCGGTGGCGCGGCTGCAGGTCCAGGCCAGCAATGGCTGGCTGCTGCTGGCGGCCTTCGTGCTGGCGCAGCTGGTCGCGCTGGCCGTGGCCTGGATGCGGGCGGCGCGCCTGTTTGCCCTGATGTCGCTGTCTGCAACGAATCGCTGAGCGGCGTATAGTGGTGGGCATGACGACTTTGCCCACCTTCTTCCTGTCGCACGGCGGCGGACCCTGGCCCTGGATGCGCGAGCAATTCGGCAGCGCGTACGACCAGCTGGACGCTTCCCTGCGCGACCTGCCGCGCCAGGCCGGCGGCAAGCCCAGCGCCATCCTGGTGGTCACCGCCCATTGGGAGGGGGGCGAATTCCTGGTCTCGGCGGCGGCCCGGCCGCCCATGATCTACGACTACGGCGGCTTCCCGCCGCATACCTACCAGATCCAGTACCCCGCCCCCGGTTCGCCGGAGCTGGCGGCGCGCGTGGCGCAGCTGCTGGGCACGCGCGCGCGGCTGGACCATGAGCGCGGCTTCGACCACGGCACCTTCAGCGCCATGTATCCCGCGTTCCCGCAGGCTGACGTGCCGATCGTGCAGCTGTCGCTGCGCCAAGGGCTCGACCCGGCCGAACACCTGGCGGCGGGACGCCTGCTGCGGCCCCTGCGCGACGAGGGCGTGCTGATTGTCGGCAGCGGGCTGAGTTTCCATAACCTGCGGGCCTTCAATGCCTCGGGCGCGGAGGCGGCGCGCGTGTTCGATGCCTGGCTGCGCGAGACCATGGCGGCGGCGCCGGCCGAGCGCACGGCGCGCCTGCTGGCATGGGAGCGTGCGCCGGCGGCGCGCCTGGCGCATCCGCGCGAGGAGCATCTGCTGCCCTTGATGGTGGTGGTGGGCGCGGCCGAGGACTCAGCCGCGCAGGTGGTGTATCACGAGGACCGCTTCATGGGGGCGCTGGCGGTCAGCAGCTTCCGGCTGGCCTGAGGCCGCGCGGCCTCAGGTGCCGCGCTTGCCCTTCATGCGCTCGGCTTCCTTCTCGGCCGCCTTGCGCGCCGCCTCTTCCGCCTTGATGCGCTCCTCTTCCGCATGCGCGGCCAGCGCCACGGCGCGCGTTTCCGGCGTCTCCAGCGAGATGCGCCCCAGCGCGCCGCTGCGGTAATCCTGCAGCAGCATGTGCGAGGCCTTCTCGAAGTCCCAGTCGCCGCCCTTCAGGCGGTAGCTGCGCAGCTGCGCCACGCGTTCGATCAGCGCCACGCCGTCCATGCCCGACACGTCGGCCTTGTAGCGCGCCTTGAGCAGTTCCGGATAGCGCTGCAGCAGCTCCTCCGCCAGCCACACCGCCACCTCCTCCTCGATCAGCGCATTGGCGCCGATCGCGTGCGAGGCCGCCAGCGCCATGCCGTCGGACGGCATCTCGATTTTCGGCCACAGCAGGCCCGGGGTATCGATCAAGACCGTTTCCATATCCAGGTAGATCTTCTGCTGCTGCTTGGTCACCGCCGGTTCGTCGCCCACTTTCGCCACGCGGCGCTTGAGCAGCGCGTTCATCAGGGTCGACTTGCCCACGTTCGGGATACCCATGATCATCATGCGCAGCGGCTTGGTCGGCTCGTTGCGGTGCGGCGCCAGCTTGCGCGCCTTGGCGATCACCTTCGCCACGTCGGACGGCTTCTTGGTCGTCATGGCATAGGCGGTCACGGTCTTGTCCTGCTCGAAGTGGCGGATCCAGGCCGCGGTGGCGTCCGGGTCGGCCAGGTCGATCTTGTTCAGGATTTTCAGGCAAGGGCGCGAGCGGAACTTGCGCAGCTCCTCCACCAGCGGGTTGCAGCTGGCCGCAGGCAGGCGCGCGTCAACCACTTCGATGACGACGTCGACGTCGGCCATCTGTTCCGCCGCCTTTTTCTTGGCGGCGTTCATATGCCCGGGGAACCATTGGATAGACATGCTCTTGCCTTACGAATCGAATCAACAATCCGCTATTTTACATGGCGGCAGCGCTTTGCCGCCATTTGCCTTCCTTGCAAGTTTGCCTGCCTACCTGAGCAGCACCCAGCCGTAGGAGGTATCGGTGCGCTCGCCGCTGGCGCCGGGCGCGATGCCGAAGCGGCAGCCGGCCACGTAGTCCACCGCATCGCGCACCACCTGCGGTGCGAAGCCGCCGGTTTCGGCCACGATGCCGCGCGCCCGCCCTTCGCCGTCGACCAGGAAGCGCAGCTTGATGGCCGCCTGCGCGCCGCGGCGCTGGTCCAGGTTGTCGTAGCCGGCAATGCGCGGCGACGGCTTGCAGCTGCCCGGCTGCAGCACCGGCCGCAGCGGCGCCGGGCCTTCCAGGCGCCAGGCGTACTGGATCGGGAATACGGTGCCTTGGCGCGCGGCCTCCAGCCCGGGCTTGAAGCGGCAGCGCGCCAGGCCGGCCAGCGCGGCCTGGTCCAGCAGGGTCCAGCCGCTGCTGCTGCGCACCACCGCGTCGCGCACCGCGCCGTCGCTGCCGATACGGAATTCCAGCGCGGTGTTGCCTTCGATCTCATAGCGCAGCGCTTCGCGCGGCCAGTCCGGGACGGTGCAGCTGGCCGGCGTGGCCAGCGACTGATACGGGAAAGCGCTGGCACCGGCCAGCGCAAGCAGCAAGGACAGCATCTCAGATTTCGGCCAGCGCCTTGACGTGCGCCACCACGCTGCGGCCCAAGGCCGACAGGTTGTAGCCGCCTTCCAGGCAGCTGACGATGCGGCCCTGCGCGTGTTCGCGCGCCACCGCCATGACCTGCTGCGTGATCCAGGCGTAATCGGCTTCCACCAGGCCCATGCCGCCCAGGTCGTCCTCGCGGTGGGCGTCGAAGCCGGCGGAGATGAAGATCATCTGCGGCTTGAAGGCGTGCAGCGCCGGCAGCCATTTCTCCTGCACCAGCGCGCGCACCGTGTCGCCCTTGGAGCCGGCCGGCACCGGCACGTTGACGCGGTTGGGCGTCTCCGGCAGCACGTCGCAATACGGGTAGAACGGATGCTGGAAATAGCTCACCATCAGCGCGCGCGGTTCGTTGAGCAGCGCCTCCTCGGTGCCGTTGCCGTGGTGGACGTCGAAATCAACCACCGCCACGCGCTCCAGGCCGCGCACATCGAGCGCATGCTTGACCGCGATGGCCACGTTGTTGAACAGGCAGAAGCCCATCGGCTCGGTCGGGCGCGCATGGTGCCCGGGCGGGCGCACGGCGCAGAAGGCGTTGTCGATCTCGCCGTCGATCACGGCGTCGGTGGCGGCCACCGCGGCGCCGGCGGCGCGCAAGGCCGCCTGCCAGCTGTAGGCGTTGAGCGAAGTGTCGCCGTCGATCGGGTAGTAGTCGCCGGCGGCGGGCAGGTTGTCGCGCACGATGGCGATGGCATTGGCGCTGTGGTTGCGCGCGATCGATGAGACCTCGGCCAGCGGCGCATCGCGGTGCTCCAGCAGGTCGTCGATGTGGGCGTTGATCAGCTGGTCGGAAATGGCTTGCAAACGGGCCGGGCATTCGGGATGCCAGCCGCCCATTTCGTGGCGCTGGCAGTCGGGGTGGCTATAAATTGCTGTGCTCATGAATCGCGTTCTCGCATAGAATGCGACTAATCTACCACGCGGCGGGATGAGTGCCAAAACCATGTATACCAAATTACACGCCGTAGCACGCCAGGTCGGACAGGTCATCGTCGGCAAGGAACTGCAAGTGCGGCAATCGCTGACCTGCCTGCTGGCGGGCGGCCACCTGTTGTTAGAGGACTTGCCGGGCGTCGGCAAGACCACGCTGTCACATGCCCTGGCGCTGTCGCTGGGCCTGAAATTCAACCGCATCCAGTTCACCAGCGACCTGCTGCCGGCCGACGTGGCCGGCGTCTCGGTGTATGAGCGCGAACTGAATGCCTTCAGCTTCCACCCCGGCCCGATCTTCACGCAGGTGCTGCTGGCCGACGAAATCAACCGCGCCACGCCCAAGACCCAATCGGGCCTGCTGGAAGCGATGGAGGAGCGCCAGGTGTCGGCCGACGGCGTGACGCGCCCGCTGCCCGAACCGTTCTTCGTCATCGCCACCCAGAACCCGACGCACCAGGTGGGCACCTTCCCGCTGCCGGAGTCGCAGCTGGACCGCTTCCTGATGTGCATTTCGCTCGGCTACCCGGACGCCGCCGCCGAACGCGCGCTGCTGATGGGCGAGGACCGGCGCCAGATGCTCAAGCACCTGGGCCCGGCCATGACGCCGGCCGAACTGCAGGCGGCGCAGCACGGCCTGCGCCAGATCCACGCCGCGCCGGCCCTGATCGACTACGTGCAGGCGCTGGCGCAGGCCTCGCGCCAGAACGGTTCCTTCGCCGAAGGCCTGAGCCCGCGCGCCGCGCTGGCCCTGCTGCAGGCGGCGCGCGCCTGGGCCGCGCTGGAAGGGCGCGACCACGTGCTGCCGGAGGACGTGCAGGCCGTGCTGGTGCCGGTGTGCGCGCACCGCCTGCGTCCGGTCAAGTCCTCGCACGGCACCGCGCTGGCCAGCCGCGACCTGGTGCTGCAGCTGCAGAAATCCGTGCCGGTCTGACGCCATGCTTGCCCCAGCGCGGAAGATGCTTGACCGCTGGCTGTTCCAGCTCAAAGACAGGGAGTCCGGCACGGTGGAGCTGGTGATGCGGCGCGTCTTCATCCTGCCCACCCGGCCCGGCATGGCCTTTGTCGGCCTGCTGCTGATCATGCTGATCGGCTCCATCAACTACAACCTGGGCCTCGGCTTCGTGCTGACCTTCTTCACCGGCTCCTGCGCCCTGGTCGACATGTACCTGACGGCCAGGAACCTGGCCTTCCTGCAGCTGGCGCCGGGCCGCGCCCAGCCCGTGTTCGCTGGCGACGAGGCGCAGTTCGAGCTGAACCTGCGCAACCCCACCGCGCGCGACCGCTACGCCATCTGGCTCGGCTTCCAGGAAGACGGCGAGCCGCGCCAGGCGGTCGACGTGGCCGCCGGCGGCAGCGCCACGCTGGTGCTGTCGCGCCCGAGCACGGCGCGCGGCTGGCTGGCCGCGCCGCGCGTGCGCCTGTTTACGCGCTTCCCGCTTGGCCTGTTCGGCGCCTGGGCCTACTGGCAGCCGGACATGAAGGTGCTGGCCTACCCGCAGCCGGAAGCGTCGCCGCCGCCGCTGCCCACCGCGGGCGCGGCGCGCGAAGATGGCCACGGCACCGTGGGCCTGGACAATTTCGCCGGCATCCGCAGCTACCAGCCGGGCGACCCGTTGAAACACCTGGCCTGGCGCCAGATCGCGCGCCTGCACCCGGCCGACGGCGGCAACCTGGTGAGCAAGCATTTCGAAGGCGGCGCCGTGTCCGACCTGCTGCTCGACCTGAACCACCTGCCCTACCACCTGGACATCGAGCTGCGCCTGGCGCGCCTGGCGGCCTGGGTGCTGGAGGCGGAGCGGCGCGCCCTGCCCTACGCGCTGAATGTCGGCCACCGCCAGATCGCGCAAGGCCTGGGCGAAGCGCATTGCACCGCCTGCCTGGCCGCCCTCGCCCTGTACGGCAAGGAGGGCGCATGATCGCCCGCCTGGTCGGCCCGCTCACGCGCGACAAGTCCGACACCCTGCTGCTGCTGCTGGCGGCGCTGATGGTGCTGGCGCCGCACTTCGGCCACCTGCCGCTGTGGACCTCGGCCATGGTGTGCGCCACGCTGCTGTGGCGCACCGTGCTCACGCTGCGCGGCAGCCGCCTGCCGCCACTGTGGCTGCTGCTGCCGGTGGCCCTGCTGGCCATGGCCGCCGTTTACCTGAATTACCGCACCTTGCTCGGGCGCGAGCCGGGCGTGACCATGCTGGCCCTGCTGCTCACCCTCAAGCTGCTGGAGATGCACGCGCGGCGCGACCTGTTCGTGGTGATCTTCCTCAGCTTCTTCCTGCTGCTGACCAACTTCTTCTACTCGCAATCGATCCTGACCGCGCTGGCCATGGTGGCCACCATCGTCGTGCTGCTGGCAACCCAGGTGACCTTCCAGTTCACCGGTGCGGTACCGCCGCTGGCGGCGCGCCTGAAGCTGGCCGGGCGCGTGTTCCTGGTGGCGGCGCCGCTGGGCGCCCTGCTGTTCATTGCCTTCCCGCGCGTCCAGGGCCCGCTGTGGGGCTTGCCGGGCGACGCCAACAGCGGCAAGACCGGCATGTCCGACACCATGTCGCCCGGCTCGATGAGCAAGCTGGCCCTGTCCGACGACGTGGCTTTCCGCGTGCGCTTTACCGGCGCCGTGCCGCCGCAGCAGCAGATGTACTGGCGCGGCCCGGTGCTGAGCCACTACGACGGCCGCACCTGGAGCCGCATCGGCCGCGAGCAGAACGGCGGCGGCGTGCAGTACCTGCGGCGCCACCTGAATCTGCGCGGCACCGCGTACCCGTACGAGGTCACGCTGGAACCGGGCCGGCGCCAGTTCCTGTTCCTGCTGGAGCTGAGCGCACTGGAAGCGACGCGCAGCGACGCCAACAGCGGCTTCACCGACGAACTGGAAAGCCTGGTGCACGCGCAAAGCGACGCGCGCATGCGCTACAGCAGCGTGGCCTACCCCGACTACACGGCGCAAGCCAACCTGGCGCCGCAGCGCATGGCGCGCTGGCTGCGTCTGCCGCAGGACTACAACCCGCGCACCCTGGCCTACGGCGCCCAGTTGCAGGCGCTGCGCGCCGAGCGCGGCGACGATGCCGCGCTCGCGGCGGCGCTGGACAACTTCCGCCGCAACTTCGAGTACACGCTGGAACCGAGCCTGCTGGGGCGCGACGCGGTCGATGAATTCCTGTTCGATACGCGCAAGGGCTTTTGCGAACACTACGCGGGCGCCTTTGTCTACCTGATGCGGGCGGCCGGCCTGCCGGCGCGCGTGGTCAACGGCTACCAGGGCGGCGAACTGAACCCGGTGGACGGCTTCTACACCGTGCGCCAGTCCGACGCCCACGCCTGGACCGAAGTCTGGCTGGGCGCGCCGCGCGGCTGGGTACGCATCGACCCGACCGCCGCCGTGGCGCCGGAACGCATCCGCAGCAGCCTGGCGCAGGCGCTGCCCCAGGCCGCGCCTTTCGGTTTGCAAGGCTTGTCGGAGATGTCACGCGACCGCCAATCCTGGCTGGCACAGATGCGTTTTGGCATCAGTGCGGCGAATAATGCTTGGAATCAATGGATCCTCGATTACAATCCAAGCAGGCAGCAACATTTCCTCGAAGAACTTGGCGCCGCCTTCGGCGACTGGCGCCTGCCCGCCGCACTGGCCGCGCTGGGCGGGCTGGTGCTGTGGTGGCGCCGCCGCCGTGCCGAGCGCGCGCGCGACCCGCTGGACGATGCCTATCTCGCCTTCTGCCGCCTGCTGGCGCGGCACGGGCTGGAGAAGGCGCCGCACGAGGGGCCGCTGAGCCTTGGCCAACGCGTGCGCCAGCTGCAGGTGCCACCCGGGAAAATGGCTGCCATGACAGAATTCCTGGCGCTGTACAGCGCGCTCAAATACGGCGCGCCGCAAGCACCCGCTAACCACCTGGCACGGCTGAACCGTTTGCTGAAGCAATCCCGATGATATTTTTAAAGACCCTCCCCACCACCCTGCTGGCCCTGGCCTGCCTGGGTTTTGCCGTGCCGCCGCAGGCCGATGCCGCGCCGCGCAAGCCGGCCCGCAAAACCGCCCCCAAAGCGCCGCCGAAAAAGCCGGCCATCGATTACAGCGGCGAGTTCGTCAACTTCGGCCAATGGAAAGAAGTACAGCAATTCATGGGCGATATGGAACAGAAGCACGGTGTGCCCATCGCCGAACTGGAAAAGCTGTTCCTGGAACTGCGCTATATCGACGCCGCCGTGCAGCTGGTCAAGCCGGCCCCGCCCGGCAAGCCGAAAAACTGGCAGGCCTACAGTGCGCGCTTCATTGAGCCCAAGCGCATCAACGCCGGCGTGGAATTCTGGCGCGCCCACCGCGACACGCTGGCGCGCGCCGAAGCGCTGTACGGCGTGCCGGCCGAGATCATTGTCGGCATCATCGGCGTGGAAACGATCTACGGCCGCGACATGGGCAAGTTCCGCGTGCTCGACGTGCTGGCCACCCTGGCCTTCGCCTACCCGCTGGCGCCGAATCGCGAAGCGCGCATGGCCTTCTTCCGCAACGAACTGGAAGCGAGCATCGTCTCGGCGCGCCAGACCGGGCTCGACCCGCTGTCCCTGGTCGGCTCCTACGCCGGCGCGGTGGGCATGCCGCAATTCATGCCGGGCAATATTTACAAGCTGGGCGTCGATTTCGACGGCGACGGCAAGGTTGACCTGCGCAACTCCGCCGCCGACGCGATCGGCAGCGTGGCCAACTTCCTGGTGGCCCATGGCTGGAAACGCGAGCAGCCGGCCACCCTGGTCTATCCGGCGAGCATGTCGCCCGCCATGGCGTGGGAAAAATTCATCGACAACGGCCTCGACGCAAAATTCCGTGCCGAAGAGTTGACCGCAGCCGGGGTCAGCACGGCCACCCCGTTACCGCCCGGCATGCTGTACGGCCTGGTGGACTTGCAAAATGGTTCCGAGCCGACCGAATACTGGGTCGGAAGCAATAACTTTTTCTCTATCACCAAGTACAACAGGTCTTATTTTTATGCCATGTCGGTGGTGGAACTGGGACGGGCGGTAAAGCTTTCCATGAAGGAAACACTGTAAAAAGTTGTAACTTGTGTGATTTGCAAGGGTACAAAATTACCCTAACACAAAAAATCAGGTAGAATTCTCTCAGAATGTTGCGATAGGACAACGCGTTTCGAGAGCAATATACTATTTTTTGTTGCACGCAAGTACTGCTGACCGCACTGTTGTACAATTGTGTATATATTATGAAACTTGTTAAACAGGAATCCGTTTTCGGATTAGGGTCGTTAGCAGGACAACTTTTGAGAAGGAACAGAAGACATGACCAACCAAGTCGGAAATGATATGAACAACGAGTCGGAAGGCGATGATCTGCTGCAGTACAACCCGAACCGCCTGCTCGACACCCTGATCGAAAACCTGCGCCTGAAGAACGATGCGGCCCTGTCGCGCGCTCTGGAAGTGGCGCCGCCTGTGATCTCCAAGATCCGCCACCACCGCCTGCCGGTCGGCGCATCGCTGCTGATCCGCATGCACGAGGTTTCCGACCTGAGCATCCGTGACCTGCGTTACCTGATGGGTGACCGTCGCAATAAATTCCGTATCAGCGACAAGCAGTTCAAGCCAAAGGAAGGTTCCGGCGGCGGCTCGACCGAGAACAAGGGCTGATTCCAGCTTTTGTGAAGGTTTCCCTCCCCGCCCGGGGAGGGAGCAGCGCTTTTGCGCTTACGCCGGGAACACCCCGGTGGACAGATAGCGGTCACCGCGGTCGCAGACGATGAACACGATCGTCGCGTTTTCCACTTGCTGCGAAATACGCAGCGCAATCTCACAGGCGCCAGCCGCCGAAATCCCGCAGAAGATGCCTTCTTCCGCTGCCATGCGGCGCGCCATGCGTTCCGCCGCAGCCTGCGACACGTATTCCACCTGGTCCACGCGCGCCTTGTCGTAAATTTTCGGCAGGTAGGCTTCCGGCCATTTGCGGATGCCGGGGATGGACGACCCCTCCTCCGGCTGGGCGCCGATGATGCGGATTGCCTCGTTCTGCTCCTTGAGGAACTGCGACACGCCCATGATGGTGCCGGTGGTGCCCATGGCCGAGACGAAATGGGTGACGCGGCCTTCGGTGTCGCGCCAGATTTCCGGGCCGGTGCCCTCGTAGTGGGCGCGCGGGTTGTCGCCGTTGGCAAACTGGTCGAGGATGATGCCCTTGCCTTCCTTCTGCATCGCTTCGGCCAGGTCGCGCGCGTATTCCATGCCGCCGGTTTTCGGCGTGAGAATGATTTGCGCGCCGTAGGCGGCCATGCTCTGGCGCCGCTCTTCGCTCAGGTTTTCCGGCATCAGCAGCAGCATCTTGTAGCCGCGGATGGCGGCCGCCATCGCCAGCGCGATGCCGGTGTTGCCGCTGGTGGCTTCGATCAGCGTGTCGCCCGGCTTGATCTGGCCGCGCTCTTCGGCCCGGCGCAGCATGGACATGGCGGCGCGGTCCTTGACCGAACCGGCCGGGTTATCGCCTTCCAGCTTGCCGAGGATGATGTTGCCGCGGGCGGCAGCGTCGGCGCCCGGGATGCGCACCAGCTGCACCAGCGGCGTGTTGCCGATCGTGTCGGCGATTGTCTTGTATCCCATGATTCCTGCAGTATTTTGTTTTATTAAACGCCCATTCTATCCGCTCCGGCGGCGAGCTGCAGCGACATGAAGACATAGCCCAGGCTCTCGCCGTCGATGCGGAACAGGTCCTGGATTTCGCCGGTCTGCACAAAGCCCATCTTGCGGTACAGGGCGCGCGCCGGCGCATTGCCCTGCAGGACCTCGAGGTCGACCCATGCCAGCCCCTGGCCGCGCGCCCATTCGAGCGCCACCGCCACCAGCGCCGTCCCCAGCCCGCCGCGCCGCGCGTTACGGTGCACGCCCATGCCCAGCAGGCAGCGGTGGCGCGCCGCCGGCTCGGGGCGCGAACGCAGGTCGATGTGGCCGATGATCTGGCTCCCCTCCAGCGCCACCCACAAGCGGCGCCAGCCCTGCTGGCCGAAGCTGGCCTGCAGGCCGGTGGTGAAGCCGTTGGCCTTCTCCGGCGGGAAGCCGGCGCTGCTGCGCGACATGGGCTGGAACAGCGGGGCGCCATCGCGCCCGTTATCCAGCAGGTGGTCGTTCAGGTAATGGAAGAAGGTGGCCAGTTCTTCGCAATGCAGCGGCCGGATGGTGAAGGTCATGGCAAATCATAGCAGGCCCGGACAATTGCATTAAACTACCTGAAATACGACAGGAGCCCTTCCCCATGAGCGACACCGAAGCCCCCGCCACGCCCTCCACGCTGGAGAGCCGCCGGCATCAATTCAACCCGGTGCTGACCGCGCAGGAGATCAAGCGCCTGCACCGCTTCGGCACGGTGCGCCAGTACGCGCGCGGCGTGCGCATCCTCGAGGCGGGCCATACCTGCTTCGGCATGCTCGTGACGCTGCAGGGCACGATCACCATCTGCAAGTACGATGGGCTGGGCAATTCGGAATTCCTGACCGAACACGGCCCGGGCGAATTCACGGCCGAGGTATCGCAGCTGTCCGGCCGCCCTTCCCTGGTCAACGCCACCGCCAAGGACGACGTGGAAGTGCTGGAAGTGTCGCCGGAAAACCTGCGCGCGCTGGTGATCGCCGAGGCGGAACTGGGCGAACGCATCGTGCGCGCGCTGATCCTGCGCCGGGTTGGCCTGCTGGAGACCGAGGGCGGCGGCCTGGTGCTGGTGGCGCCGCCGGGCAACGCGGCCCTGTTCCACCTGCGCTCCTTCCTGAGCAGCAACGGCTACCCCTACCGCATCCTCGATCCGAAGGACGACGAGCAGGCGCAAGCCCTGTGCGAGTATTACCAGCCCGGCCCGGACGACTGGCCGCTGGTGGTGTGCCCGGACGGGGTGGTGAAGAAGAACCCGAGCAATGCCGAAATCGGCTACTGCATCGGCCTGTTGCCGGTGATCGAGGACAAGCTGTGGGACGTGGTGGTGGTGGGCGCCGGCCCGGCCGGCCTGGCCACCTCGGTCTACGCCGGCTCGGAAGGCTTGTCCGTGCTGGCGCTCGAGCAGCGCGCCTTCGGCGGCCAGGCGGCGGCCAGCGCGCGCATCGAGAACTACCTTGGCTTCCCGACCGGTATTTCGGGCGGCGCCCTGGCCGGCCGCGCCTTTGTGCAGGCGCAGAAGTTCGGCGTGGAGGTGGCGATCCCGGCGCCGGCCACGCGCCTGCTGTGCGACAGCTGGCCGCTGCGGGTGGAGATCGACGGCGGCCAGGTGGTGCGCGCCAAGACCGTGGTTCTGGCCAGCGGCGCGCGCTACAAGCGCCCCGACCTGCCGAACATCGGCGAGTTCGAAGGACGCGGCATCTACTTCTGGGCTTCGCCGATCGAGGCCAAGCTGTGCAAGTCGGAAGAAGTGGTGCTGGTGGGCGGCGGCAATTCCGCCGGCCAGGCCGCGGTGTTCCTGGCCAGCCATGCGGCCAAGGTGCATATGGTGATCCGTGGCGACGGCCTGAAGGCCACCATGTCGACCTACCTGATCGAGCGCATCAAGGCCACGCCGAATATCGAACTGCACACGCATACCGAAATCGTGGCGCTGGAGGGCAATGAAGACGGCCTGTCGAAGGTGACCTTCCGCTGCAAGGATACCGGCGAGGTCGACAGCTGCGACGTGTGCCGCCTGTTCCTGTTCATCGGCGCCGACCCGAACACGGCCTGGCTGTCCGACTGCGGCGTGGAAGTCGATGCGCAGGGCTTCATCCGCACCGGCTTCGACGCCATCAAGGACCAGTGCCGCGCCAAGATGACGCTGGCCGATGCGCCGCAGCGCGCGCCGCTGGAAACCAGCGTGCCGGGCGTGTTCGCCATCGGCGACGTGCGTTCGGGCTCCACCAAGCGCGTGGCCGCCGGCGTGGGCGAAGGCGCCGCCGTGGTGTCGCAGATCCACGCCTTCCTGGCGCAGCTGCCCGCTACATCCCCTTGAAGCGGTGCTGGAGACGCCGGCTGTGCCGGCAGCCGCGCTGCCCTGCCGCCGTCGCGCATGGCGGCGGCAATGCGCGGCGTCCATGCCGGCTTCACAATGCGCCCTGGCGGCGGTCGAACACCCGCCCGCTGCCGTCCTGCGCCAGCCAGGCGAAACCGCTGCCGTCCAGGAAGCCGGGCGCGTCCCCGCCCAGCAGCATGGCGATGGTACTGGCGCTGCCCGCCGCCACCGCCAGCGGCGCCAGCACGCTGACCGAGCGCCAGTGCGTGACCGGCATGCCGCTGCGGGGATCGAGGATGTGGCAGTAGCGGCGCCCATCCAGCTCAAAGAAGCGTTCATAGTCGCCGGAGGTGGCGAGCGCGCCCTGCGCCACGTCGATGGCGGCAATCGTGCGGGCCGCATCGCGCGGGTCCTGGATGCCGATGCGCCATGGGCTGCCGTCGGCTTGCGGTCCCAGCACGCGCATATCGCCGCCCAGGTTCACATAGCCATGCCGCACGCCGCCTGCCAGCAGGAGCGCCGCCGCGCGGTCGGCCGCGTACTCTTTGCCGAAGCCGCCGAAGTCAATCTCCATGCCCGCCAGCGGCAAGCGCACGGCCCCGGCGCGGCGCTCGACGCGCTGCCAGCCCACCAGCGCCAGCAGCGGCGCCAGCTGCGCGCGCGAAGGCACGCGCGGCGTACGGAAGTCCCACGCGCGGCGCAGCACGCCGGAGGTGATGTCGAACAGTCCGTCGCTCAGGGCATGCAGCTGCGCCGCATAATCCAGCAGTCCCGCCGCCTCGGCATCCAGCGCCACCCACTCGCCGCTGCCGGCCGCAGCATTGATGCGCCCCACCACGCTGTCGGCCCGATAGCGCGAATAGCTGCGTTCGATGCGCAGTACCTCGTCGATGGCCGGCTGCGCCAGCGCGCGCGCCGCCTCCCCGCTCGGCGCGCACAGCATCACCTGGCAGGGCGAGGCCATGGCGCTAAACTCAACTTCCCAGGTCACCACGTGCGGACCGCCCCCACCTGCCACGAGCGCGCATCGCAGCGCGCCAGCCCCGGGCTGCCGCCGCCCGACCAGCGCCAGGACGACATCTGCCGGTACTGCTCCGCCTTGATATACGCCGTCCAGCCGCCGCCGATCTCGCGCGCCACTTTCAGACCCAGGGTGGCCGCCCCGAATGCCGCCATGCGCTGGTCCGGCGTCATGAAGGCCGTGCTGCCGAACACATAATCGGCCGGGAATGGCGGCCCAAGCAAGCGATGGTAGGCCGCGTCGTAGTAGAAATCCGCCGCCGACTGCGTGTAAAGGCGCAGCGCCGGCGTCACCACCCAGCCGCCGGGCAACGGCCGCTCATACTCGCCCCCCATGGTGTGCGCGCGGATGCCGAAGCTGTCGCGGAAGAAGCGGTAATGCAGGCGCAGCGCGGCCGCATGATCGAGCGCATGGTTCCAGCGCAGCAGGAGCACATCCGTGTCCCGCCCACGCGGGCGGTTGTCGATGTTCTTGTAGGGATCGGAGAAGTAGCCGCGCCCCCGGCCGCGCGTATAGTCGGCCTTCACCACATCGCGCTTGCCCAGCACCTGCTCCACGCCCAGCATGACTTCCGTCGTATGGCGCCGCTCACCGGCCACGCGCAGGTTGACCGGCGAGATCGTATCGTTCGACACGCCAAAGCCCAGCGCCGCCACCGTATTGCGGTCTTCGCTGGAGAATGAACCCGCCAGCGAAAATGCCCGCGAGCGGTAGTCGTTCTCGTTCGATACCGCAGCGCCCAGGCCCAGCGTCGCGTGGCCGAAATAGCGCGTTACCCTCACATCGCCCGCCTTGCGTTTCTCGTCCATGCGCGAAGCGCCGCTGACGGCCGTGTGGTACTTCGGCGTGGCGCCGGACAGGTGGTCCAGCACCGCCCCGCCCTCCACCAGCCACTTGCCAGCCAGGGGCATGCTCAGGTACAGCGCCGGCGAATTCACCTTGACCCGCTTCAAGCCCGGCTGCTCGTCCTGGTAATGCAGCACGCCGACGCTGAAGGTGCTGTAATCCGGCAGCGCCTGGGCCTGCGCATCGAGCCCCGGCAAAGCCAGGGCTGCCAGCATCAGCTTACCGCCGTGCGCCGCCATCAGTTGCACCCGCAGCCGCCGCCGCCGACGCTGCCCGCGCCGAAGGCCGCCTCGCGGCTGTCATAGGTATGCGCCGCAAAGCGGCTCTCGACCCGGTTGGCATCGAAGCGCATATTCGGCTGCGCCAGCGCCCCCTTCTCCCACGGCTGCACCGGTTGCAGCGCACAGCCCGCCAGCAGCGCGGGCGCCAGAACGGCAAACAGTCGACGCATGGCAGCCTCCTATTTTTGTTGCAGGGCGGCGCGGATACGTTCCTCCAGCTTAACCGTATCCGCATCATTGAAACCGGTGTGCAGCCAAAGCAACTGGCCGTCGCGTCCCACCAGGGCACTGCTTGGCATGCCCTTGATCGCATACGCCTTGGCGGCGCTGCCGGCCGGATCGTAGGCAATGGTGAACTGCGCCGGCACCCTGGCCAGGAAGGCCGCCGCATCCTCCCGCTTCTCATCGAGATTGATGGCGACCACCTGCAGGCCATCGGCGCCAAAGCGCTGCTGCAGCCGGTTCATCCAGGGGAAAGAGCGTTTGCAGGGGCCGCACCAGGAGGCCCAGAAATCGACGTACACCACTTTGCCGCGCAGGTCGGCCAGGCGGGCGCCGGGCAGGTCGAAGGCCGGCGCGGGCGCGGCGCACGCCGGCAGGCAGGCCAGCGCCAGCAAGGCAGCGGCAATTGCTGAATGGAGCTTCATAGGCAGGCGTCCCACTCCAGGTTGAACCGAACCATCCGAATCCATCTTAGCGCCGCTCCGGCGGGATGGCAAACGGAATGCGGCGCCTGCCGCCCAGGCTCACTTGCGCGCGGATTCCTTACGTGGCGCCGCCGCACCATCGCGCGCCTTGCCGTTCACCACCAGGCCGGCTTCGGACAGCTTGATGGCATTCTTCTCCCCAATCCCCTTCACCCGTTGCTCGAAGTCAGCCCAATCCTTGAACTCACCCTTTGCGCGCTCGCTCATGATGGCCTTGGACTTGGCCGGGCCGATACCCTTGACGCTATCGAGCGCTGCCTGGTCGGCCTTGTTGACGTCAACCTGGGCGAACGCCATGCCCATGCAAGCCACCAGCGTGGCGACGGCGAGTAGCAGTTTCCTGATCATGATTGCCTCCAAAAGTGGACGCGAGACGACCTCGCCCAGCCACAACGCCGCGCACGCCAGCCGGCTGACAGCGGCGGCACGGCGTTTGAGGCAGATCAATCAACGCACAACTAATTCCACACGACGGTTCCTGGCGCGCCCTTCCTCGCTGGCATTGTTCGCCACCGGTGCCAGGTTGGCCACGCCGCGCGGCAGCATGCGGCTGGCAGCGATGCCGTGCTTGCCGGCCAGCGCATCCACCACGGCCTGCGCCCGCTTCTGCGACAGGGCCAGGTTGGCCTCGAATTCGCCCTGGTCGTCGGTGTGGCCGACGATAAAGACTTTCAGCGCGGGGCTCGCCTTGAGCGCCTTCGCCATCTGCTCCAGCTGCTCGGCGGACTGTTCGCGGATCACCGCCTTGTTAGTGTCGAACGTCACGCCGTACAGCGCCACTTTGCCATCGCGCTGCAAGCCCTCCTGGATGGCGCGCGTATCGACCGTCACCTTGCCGCCTTCCAGCACGGCCGGCTCGATGATCTGCACGAACTGGCGCACGCGCTGGTACTCGCTATGGTCGCTGATTGCGACTTGAACATAGGTGTTGCCGCCCGGCCCAGGTTTGGCGGCACTGACCAGGTGGAAGCGCGGCTGGTTGGCGCTGTTGAAGACGCTGCTCACGTGCGCATCGAACGACTTCCACGTGGCCTCGCGCGGCAGTTCCTGCACCAGGTGCTGCACCCTGGCCTTCTCGCACTGGTCTGTCTCGCAGGCGTACAGGATTTTAAAGCCGGCGGCAGTCAGCGCCTGCTGGTAATTGCGATGGACCTCCAGCGCGCTGCGCCCCTGCGGCCCCCAGTAGAAGCGGTTCGCGACCTTCCCCTCGACCTTGCGCAAGGCCGGCTTGCTCGCCTCCAGGTCGACGATGCGCGCGTGGCCCATGTTCTCGCCGCCATACATGTACAGCATGGAGCCCTCGTAGCGGCGCAACAGCGGATGATCGCTGCCGCCGGCGATATCTTTGGTGAAATTCGGTTGAGCGCTGGCTTGCAAGGACAGACCCGCCAGCAGGGTCAGGAGGATGGCGCGCATGGCAATCAATCGTAAGTGGATGGATTGCCAATATAGCAAAAGCCGGCCGCGCACGCGGCACGGCTGGGCCCGTGTCAGCCGGGGAACAGTTCTTCGCGGGTAACGGTGGCGGTGCCGAGCTTGCCGACCACAATGCCGCCGGCGCGGTTGGCGGTTTCCACCGCTTCCTGCCAGCCGGCGCCGGAGCCGAGCATGGCGGCCATGGTGGCGATCACGGTGTCGCCCGCGCCGGAGACGTCAAACACTTCGCGCGCGCTGGCCTGGACGTTGAAGATGCCGTCGCCGGTGAACAGGGTCATGCCCTCTTCCGAGCGGGTCAGCAGCAGCGCATCGAGCTGCAGTTCGCTGCGCAGGTTCTGCGCCTTGGTGACCAGCTGTTCTTCGCTGCTCCAGGAGCCGACAATGCGCTTCAGCTCCGACTTGTTCGGGGTCAGTACGGTGGCGCCTTTGTATGGGCTGAAGTCGTCGCCTTTCGGGTCGACCATCACCACCTTGCCGGCGGCGCGGGCGGTGGCGATCATCTCGGCCACGTCGACCAGTCCGCCCTTGTTGTAGTCGGACAGTACGATCACGTCGTACTCCGGCAGCAGGGTCTTGAACTGCACCAGCTTGTTGCGCAGGACGGCGTCGCTTGGCGGCTCTTCGAAGTCGATGCGCACCATCTGCTGCTGGCGGCCGATCACGCGCAGCTTGATGATGGTGGAGATGGCGTTGTCGTGCTTGAGGTAGCTGTGGATGCCACCGCCTTGCAGCAGCTGCTCGACTTCGGCGCCGGCTTCGTCGGCACCGATGATGCCGAGCAGGCCGGCGTGCGCACCGAGCGCGGCGGCGTTGCGGGCGACGTTGGCGGCGCCGCCCAGGCGGGCTTCGCGGCGTTCGATGCGCACCACCGGTACCGGGGCTTCGGGGGAGATGCGGCTGACGTCGCCGAACCAGTAGCGGTCCAGCATGACGTCGCCGGCGACCAGGATGCGGACTTTATCGAGTGCGGGTGCTTTGCTCATAGTCTTAATTCATTACGTTCAGTTCTTCGGTACGGCGCGGCGGGTAGGAATCCCAGCGGCTGCAGCCCGGGCAGTGCCAGTAGAACTGGCGCGCCTTGAAGCCGCAGTGGCTGCATTGGTAGCGCGCCAGCTTCTGCGTGTAGCCGTGCACCAGGTTCTTCACCATCGAGAGTTCGGACAGCACGGCGGCCGGCGCGTCCATCATGCGCGCTTCCAGCAGCTTGTCGAGGCCGAGCAGGGTCGGTGTGCGGCGCAGTTCGTCGATCACCACCTGCTTGGCGGCTTCCACGCCATCGAGCTCGATGACGGCTTTGAACACCACTTCCAGCAGGTCGATCGAGGAGGCCTGCTCCAGGTAGGACTTGAGCAGGCTGACGCCTTCCTGCGGGCGGCCGACCTTGCGGTAGGCGTCCATCAGGCGCGTCGCCACCAGCGCGGTGTGCGGCACCGATTGCTGTTCGACGCGGCGCCAGGTGACCAGCGCGGCTTCGGTGTCGCCCTTGGCCAGCTGCGCGTCGCCGCACAGGATGGTGGCGCGCACGCTGCTGCGGTCGGCCTGCAGGGCTTTCTCCAGCAGGGCTTCGGCTTCTTCCGGCTTCATATGCACCAGCGCGTCTTGCGCCAGCTCGCAGTAGAACTGGGAAATCTCTTTCTGGCGCGAGCCGGCGCCGGCTTCCTGCAGCGCCAGCGCGGCTTCGATGGCGCGCGTCCATTCCTTCTCGCGCTGGAAGATTTCCAGCAGGGCTTTGCGGCCTTGCACGGCGTAGGACGTGTCGAGCAGGCGCTTGTAGGTTTCCTCGGCGCGGTCCAGCAGGCCGGCTTTCAGGTAGTCCTGGCCCAGCTCATATTCGGCGTGGGCGCGCTGCTCGGCCGGCAGGTCGGGACGCGACAGCAGGTTCTGGTGCACACGGATGGCGCGCTCTGTTTCGCCGCGGCGGCGGAACAGGTTGCCCAGGGCGAAGTGCATGTCGGCCGTTTCCGGGTCCAGCTTGACGATCTCGATGAAGGAATCGATCGCTTTGTCGGGCTGGTCGTTCAGCAGGTGGTTCAGGCCGCGGAAGTAGCCGCGCGGCAGGGTGCGCGATTCGGAGACGACGGCGCGGATATCGACGCGTGCGGCGATCCAGCCGAGGGCGAAGAAGGCTGGGATGCCCAGCAGCCACCAGAGTTCAAAATCCATATTTTTCTTAGTGCTGGGTGTTGACGCTATCCGGCTGCGGGCGCTCGTTCACTTGCATGGCGGCCGTCTGCAGGGATTGGATAGTGGATTTCTGCTTGTTCGCTTCGCGGCGCTGGCGGAACAAGGTTGGGGTGAGCGCGAGGATGCTCAGGGCGGCGCCGGCTACGAAGAAGGCCAGCAGCATCAGCACCAGGGGGCCGCGCAGCTCGTAATTGAGGAACAGGTGCAGGTCGACTTCCTGCGTGTTTTTTAACGCAAAACCAAAGAACAGGACAAACAGGACAACGCCGATGGCGGTGGAGATTAATTTCATTGTCGGTTCCTATTTTAAAACCGGTAAACCAGGGTCTGACCCAAGGGTCAGACCCTGTCTGTTCGGCTGCCGTGGGTTGGGTTTTAGGCCTTTGATCTTCGACGAAAGTCAAAGGACTTAAACCCAAACCGTTTGCTGCGAGATCATAGAGGGTCTGACCCTTGCCGGATGGCCGTCCCGTCATACCCTGGTTTACCGGTTCTAAACAACAAAAAAAGGGGCAGGCAAATGCCCGCCCCCTTCATTCTACTAGCCAGAGACTCAATCCTCGATGATCGGTTGCCCGACCATCGCATCGACCCGCTCGCGCAGCTGCTTGCCAGGCTTGAAGTGCGGCACCCGTTTTTCAGGCACCATCACCTTGTCGCCGGACTTTGGATTACGTCCAATGCGCGGCGGCCGCGAATTCAGGGCAAAGCTGCCAAAACCACGGATCTCGATGCGCTGGCCGTCGGCCAAAGCGTTGGTCATCGCATCGAGGATGGTCTTGACGGCATACTCCGCATCCTTGGCCACCAGCTGGGAATAACGCTCAGCCAGGCGGTTGATCAATTCGGACTTAGTCATCTAAGTGCCCGGTAGATTAGTTCTTGTTGTCGAACTTAGCTTTCAGCAGCGCGCCCAGGCTGGTGGTGCCGGAAGCGGCGCTGGAGTCAGCGGCCATCTTCTGCATCACTTCAGCGGTTTCTGCGTTGTCTTTAGCTTTGATCGACAGCTGGATCGAACGTGCCTTGCGATCGATGTTGATCACCAGGGCTTCCACGGAATCACCAACCTTCAGGTGGGTGCCGGCATCTTCCACGCGGTCGCGGGAGATTTCGGAAGCGCGCAGGTAGCCTTCAACTTCTTCGGACAGGGCGATCACAGCGCCTTTTGGCTCAACCGACTTAACGGTACCGGTCACCAGGGAGCCCTTGTCGTTCATGGCTGCGAAGTTGTTGAATGGATCGCCTTCCAGTTGCTTAACGCCCAGGGAAACGCGCTCACGCTCAACGTCGATTGCCAGAACCACGGCTTCCAGTTCGTCACCTTTCTTGAACTTGCGCACGGCTTCTTCGCCGGACTCGGTCCAGGACAGGTCGGACAGGTGCACCAGGCCGTCGATGTTGCCTGGCAGGCCGATGAACACGCCGAAGTCGGTGATCGACTTGATCGCGCCCTTGACCTTATCGCCCTTCTTGTGGGTCATGCCGAAGTCGTCCCAAGGGTTGGCCTTGCACTGCTTCATGCCCAGGGAGATACGACGACGCTCTTCGTCGATTTCCAGGACCATGACTTCAACTTCGTCGCCCAGTTGAACGACTTTGTTAGGAGCCACGTTCTTGTTGGTCCAGTCCATTTCGGACACGTGAACCAGGCCTTCGATGCCCTGTTCAACTTCAACGAACGCACCGTAGTCGGTCAGGTTGGTGACTTTACCGAACAGGCGGGTGCCTTGTGGGTAACGACGGGACAGACCGGTCCAAGGATCGTCGCCCAGTTGCTTCACGCCCAGGGACACACGGTTCTTCTCTTGATCGTACTTCAGGACCTTAGCGGTGATTTCCTGGCCAACGGTCAGAACTTCGGACGGGTGACGCACACGACGCCATGCCAGGTCGGTGATGTGCAGCAGGCCGTCGATGCCGCCCAGGTCAACGAACGCACCGTAGTCGGTGATGTTCTTGACGACGCCGGTCACCACGGTGCCTTCTTTCAGGGTTTCCATCAGCTTCTGACGCTCTTCGCCCATCGAAGCTTCGATGACGGCGCGGCGGGACAGAACCACGTTGTTACGCTTGCGGTCCAGCTTGATAACCTTGAACTCGAGGGTCTTGCCTTCGAATGGGGTGGTGTCCTTGACTGGACGGGTGTCTACCAGCGAACCTGGCAGGAAAGCACGGATGCCGTTGGTCAGAACGGTCAGGCCGCCTTTGACCTTGCCATTCACGGTACCAACGACGATCTCGCCGGATTCCATTGCTTTTTCCAGTGCCAGCCACGATGCCAGGCGCTTAGCCTTGTCACGGGACAGGATGGTATCGCCGAAACCATTTTCCAGCGATTCGATGGCCACGGAAACGAAGTCACCTACTTTGACTTCCAGTTCGCCTTGGTCATTCTTGAATTCTTCAACAGGAATGAAAGCTTCCGATTTCAGGCCGGCGTTAACGATCACAAAGTTGTGGTCCAGACGCACGACTTCAGCGGAGATCACTTCGCCAGAGCGCATGTCTTGACGCGACAGGGACTCTTCGAAGAGGGCTGCAAAACTTTCCATTATTTATTTCCAGGTTAGCCAGTAAGGCCCGCGATATGCGGCTTCAACTGGGTTGAGGGTTGAACAAATTATTTGTGGGTGACAGCGGCCCACCATTTCAACACCTGTTCGGTCGCTTCATCAGCGTTCATTTCAGATGTATCGAGGAGGTGCGCACCCTCTGCCGGCGCCAGCGGCGCGATGGCCCGGTTCATATCCCGGTCGTCGCGTGCCTTCAAATCCATCAGCAGGTCTTGCATACTAGCAGAAATTCCCTTTCCGATCAATTGCTTATAGCGGCGTTCGGCGCGGGCTTCGACGGAGGCGGTCAAAAACACCTTTAATGGGGCGTGCGGGAAGATCACCGAGCCCATGTCGCGGCCGTCTGCCACCAGGCCTGGTGTCTTGCGGAAACTCAGTTGCAGCCCGTACAAAGCCTGGCGCACGGCGGGCAAAGCGGCGATTTTCGATGCCGTATTGCCAACTTCCTCGGCGCGGATGGCGTCGGTGACGTTTTCTTGCGACAGGTAGATGGCGTCGCCGGCGAAATGGATGTGCAGGTGCTCGGCCAGCTTGGCCAGCGCGTGCTCGTCGGTCAGGGGCGTTTCGCGGCGCAGGGCTTGCAAAGCTGTCAAGCGGTACAGGGCGCCGGAGTCCAGCAGGTGGAAGCCAAGCTTGTCCGCAACCTTGTGGGCTACGGTGCCCTTGCCGCTGGCGGTCGGGCCGTCGATGGTGATGACTGGGATGTTCGATGTTGGCATATGGATAATTTGAACCCGGGAAAGCCGGGTCAGACCCAAGGGTCTGACCCAACCACTGCAAGTGGCACTGACAGGGTCTGACGGGACGGCCATCCGGCTTGGGTCAGACCCTGGTTTACCGGGTTGGTTTAGCTAAAAGTTAAACGCTACCACGCTTCGCGATCGTCGCAAACGCGGTGAAGTACTCAGGGAAGGTCTTGGCCACGCATTTCGGGTCGTTAATGCGCACCTTGGTGCCCTTGCGGATGAAGCCATCCAGGGAAGCCAGCGAGAAGCACATCGCCATGCGGTGGTCGTCATAGGTATCGATCGTCGCCGGCAGCAAGGTGCGCGGTGCGGTAACCGACAGCCAGTCCGCGCCCTCCTCCACTTTGGCGCCCAGCTTGCGCAACTCGGTCGCCATGGCGCTCAGGCGGTCGGTCTCCTTCACGCGCCAGGAAGCGATGTTACGCAGCGTGGTGGTGCCCTCGGCATAGAGCGCCGCCACGGCGATGGTCATGGCCGCATCCGGAATATGATTGAAGTCCATATCCACCGCCTGCAGCGGGCCGGAAGCGCTGGCCTCGATCCAGTTGTCGCCCATGGTAATGGTCGCGCCCATGCGCTCCAGCGCCTGCGCAAAGCGCACGTCGCCCTGGATCGAATCGCGGCCCACGCCCAGCACGCGCACCGGGCCGCGGCCAATCGCGCCGGCAGCCAGGAAATAGGAAGCGCTGGAGGCGTCGCCTTCGACATGGATGGCGCCCGGACTCCGGTACACCTGCCCGGCCGGGATAGTGAACGAGGACCAGCCGTCCTGCTCCACCACGGCGCCGAAGCGTCGCATCAAGTTCAGGGTGATCTCGATGTAAGGCTTGGAAATCAGTTCGCCTTCCACCACGATGGTGACGGCTTGCTCGCGCGCCATCAGCGGCGCCACCATCAGCAGCGCGGTCAGGAACTGGCTCGACACGTCGCCGCGCACGGACAGCGTCTGCGCGGTGAACTGGCCGCTGCGGATGTGCAGCGGCGGGTAGCCCTTGTTCATCGTGTATTCGATATCGGCGCCGGCGGCATTCAGCGCATCCACCAGGTCGCCGATCGGGCGCTCATGCATGCGCGGCACGCCATGCACCTTGTAGTCGCCGCCGATCACGGCCAGCGCGGCGGTCAGCGGACGGATGGCGGTGCCGGCGTTGCCCATGAACAGGTCGGCGGTGCGCAGCGGCCAGTTGCCTTTCACGCCCTGCACCACGTGCACGGTGCTGTCGCCGTCGCGCTCTTCAGTCCAGTCGACGCCCAGTGAACGCAGGGCCGCCAGCATGACGGCGGTGTCGTCGGAGGCCAGCAGGTCGATGACGCGGGTTTCGCCTTCGGCCAGCGCGGCCAGCAGCAGGATGCGGTTGGAGATGGATTTCGAGCCCGGCAGGCGCACCGCGCCTTCCACGCGGGGCACCGGCAGCAGGTCGAAGTAATGCGGGTAGTCAGTCATGCGTGTTCCTTATTCTGCCGCCGCGTCTTTGGGCTGCGGCGGCTCGGCCGCCTCGATGGTTTCGATCCACTGCCGGCGCGCGCGCTGGGCGTTGGCGTAGACCGCTTCGAGCGCGGTGGCGTCGCCAGCGGCAAGGCTGGCGCGCAAACGGGTTAATTGTGCCAGATATGCATCCAGCTCGGTCAGGAGTGCGGCCTGGTTGGCGAGGCTGATATCGCGCCACATTTCAGGCGAGCTGCCGGCGATGCGGGTGAAGTCGCGGAAGCCGCTGGCAGCGTATTGGAACAGCAGGCCTGAGTGGGGCTTGCTGGCCACGTCATCTACCAGCGCGTAGGCCAGCAGGTGCGGGAGATGGCTGACGGCGGCGAATACTTTGTCGTGTTCTTCCGGGGTCAGGGTGTGGATGATGGCGCCGCAGGCGCGCCAGGCTTGGGCGACGCGTTCGATGGCCTCTGGCGCGTTGTCGGCCAGCGGGGTGATGACGGTCTTTTTGCCTAGGTACAGGTCTGGGATGGCGGCATCGGGGCCGTTGGTTTCGCGGCCGGCGATGGGGTGGCCGGGGACGAATTGGCGCACGCGTTCGCCCAGGGCGGCGCGGGCGGCTTCAACTACGTCGCTTTTGGTGCTGCCGGCGTCGGTGATGATGGTTTGTGCGTCGAGGTGGGGCTTGATCGCTGTCAGGATGCGGCCGGTCTGCGCCACCGGGGCGGCCAGCAGGATCAGGTCGGCGCCTGCCAGTGCTTCGCTAAACCCGGTGAACCGGGGTCTGACCCAAGGGTCAGACCCTGCCACTGCCGGCGCCGCAGACGGGGTCTGACCCTTTGGGTCAGACCCGGGTTTACCGGGGTAGGCCGCCGAGTCGATGATACCCAGCTCCAGCGCCCGCTCCAGGAACGCCTCGGAACGGTCGACACCAACAATATGCCTGGCTGCGCCAGCCCCCTTCAGCGCCCGTGCGAACGAGCCGCCGATCAGGCCGACGCCAAAGATGACAACCTTATTAAGCACGGTCCTCCGCCAGCGCCTTGCGCAGCGCAGAAATCAGCACCGCATTCTCCTGCGGCAGGCCGATGGAAATGCGCAGCCACTGCGGCAGGCCGTAGTTGCCCACCGGGCGGACGATCACCCCCTGCTTCAGCAGCGCCAGGTTGATGCGCGCGCCGGCCGCATCGTCGTTACCCACGCGCACCAGCACGAAGTTGCCGTAGGACGGCACATACTCCAGGCCCATGTCCTTGAACGCTTCCACGAACTGTTCGTAGCCGGCGGTATTGTTGGCGGCCGACTTTTCCAGGAACTCCTTGTCGTTCAGCGCCGCAATCGCAGCGGCCTGTGCCAGCGAGTTGACGTTGAACGGCTGGCGGATGCGGTTCATCAGGTCGGTCACTTCCGGCTGCGCCAGCGCGAAGCCCACGCGCAGGCCGGCCAGGCCGTAGGCCTTGGAGAAGGTGCGCGATACCAGCAGGTTCGGGTACTTCTTGACCCACTCCGCCGACTCGTACTGGTCTTCCTTCTTCAGGAATTCGTTGTAAGCCTCGTCCAGCACCACCACCACATGCGCCGGCACCTTCTGCAGGAAGGCCTCGATCTCGGCGCCGGTCACGAAGGTGCCGGTCGGGTTGTTCGGGTTGGCGATGAACACCAGCTTGGTGTCCGCCTCAATCGCGGCAGCCATGGCGTCCAGGTCGTGGCCATGGTTCTTGGCCGGCACCACGATATGGCGCGCGCCGATGCCCTGGGTCGCCAGTGCGTACACGGCGAACGAGTACTGCGAGTACACCACCGACTGGCCGCGCTCGACGAAGGCGTGGGCGGCGATTTCCAGGATGTCGTTGGAGCCGTTGCCCAGGGTGATCCAGTCCATCGGCACGTTATAGCGCTTGGCCAGCGCGGTCTTCAGGTCGAAGGCGTTGGCGTCCGGGTAGCGGCCCAGTTCCGCGGCGGCAGCGGCCATGGCCTTCTGCGCCGATTCCGGCACGCCGAACGGGTTTTCGTTGGAAGCCAGTTTGACGATGTTCTCTTCCTGCAGGCCAAACTCGCGCGCCACTTCGGAAATCGGCTTGCCCGCCTGGTAAGGAGCGATTGCGCGAACGTATTCAGGGCCGTAATTCTTGGACATGTTTCTAATCTCTTATAAAGGTCAGGTGAGGCTGGTCGGGTAGGAGCCCAGCACTTTGAAGAAGGCAGCATTGTCCTTGAGTTCGGCCAACGCCTTTGCCACGGACGGGTCTTGTACGTGCCCTTCCACGTCTACATAAAAATAGTACTCCCAGGTGCCGATGCGGGCCGGGCGCGATTCGAAGCGCGTCATCGAGACGCCATGCTTGGACAACGGCGCCAGCAGGTGGTACACCGCGCCGGCCTTGTTCGGCACCGCCAGCACCAGCGAAGTGTGGTCCTTGCCGGACGGGTTGGTCTGCAGGCTGCCAATCACCACGAAACGCGTGCGGTTGTGCGGGTCGTCCTGGATGTGGGCGTGCGTGACGCCCAGGCCGTACTGCGCGCCGGCGTGCTCGCTGGCGATGGCGGCGATGGTCGGGTCCTGGCCCGCCATGCGCGCTGCTTCGGCATTCGAGGCCACGGCGCGCCGTTCGATGTTGGGGAAATTCTGGTTCAGCCACACCTGGCACTGGGCCAGCGCCTGGGAGTGGGCGCAGATCACCTGCACGCCGTCCATGCTGCCGGTCTTGGTCATCAGGCTGTGGTGCACGGCAATCGCGATCTCGCCGCTGATCAGGCATGGGGTGGCCAGCATCAGGTCCAGGGTGCGGTTGACCGCGCCTTCGGACGAGTTCTCGACCGGGACCACGCCGAAATCGGCGGTGCCGGCTTCGGTGGCGCGGAACACTTCGTCGATGGAGGCGCACGGCAGCGCTTCAATGGCGGTGCCGAACTGGGCGTACACGGCCTGCTCGCTGAAGGTGCCGGCCGGGCCGAGGAAGGCCACGGTGACGCGCCGTTCCAGCGCGCGGCAGGCGGACATGATTTCGCGGAAGATGGTCTGCACTTCGCGCGCGGCCAGCGGGCCCGGGTTGCGTTCGGCGACGCCGCGCAGCACTTGCGCTTCGCGCTCGGGACGAAAGACGGGGGCGTTGGTTTCGGCCTTCACATGGCCGACTTCCTGCGCCACTTTGGCGCGCTCGCTCAGCAGCGCCAGGATTTGCGCGTCGATCGCATCGATCTTCTCGCGGAGGGGTTTCAGTTTGTCTGTCATTCGTTTGCGTTCGCTTGATGCTGCTGCTTAACCCGGTAAACCTGGGTCAGACCCAAGGGTCTGACCCTGGCTTACCGGGTTTAGCGCCCAGCAAATTCGTTCAGGTAGTCGACCAGCGCTTGCACGCCCTCGATCGGCATCGCGTTGTAAATCGATGCCCGCATACCACCGACGGACTTATGGCCCTTCAGCTGCAATAGCCCGCGCGCTTTCGCGCCGGCCAGGAATGCTTCGTTCTGCGATTCGTCGCGCAGGTAGAACGGGATGTTCATGCGCGAACGGTAGTCTTTTGCGACGCGGTTCTGGTAGAAGTCGTCGGCATCGAGCGCTGCATACAGCAGCTCGGCTTTCTCAATATTACGCTTTTCCATGGCGGCTACGCCGCCCTGTTTCTTCAGCCACTGGAACACCAGGCCGGCAATATAGATGCCGTAGGTGGGCGGCGTGTTGTACATCGATTCGTTGTCGGCTACGTTCTTGAAATCGAACGCCGATGGGCAGAACGGCAGCGCCTTGCCGATCAGGTCATCGCGCACGATGACCACGGTCACGCCGGCCGGGCCGATATTCTTTTGCGCGCCGCCGAAGATGACGCCGTACTTGCTGACGTCCACTGGACGCGACAGGATGTGCGAGGACATATCGGCCACGATCGGCGTATCGCCCTGCACGGTCGGCACGAAGTTGTACTCGACGCCGTCGATGGTCTCGTTGGTGCAGACGTGCAGGTAGGACGCGCCCGGGGTCAGCTTCCACCCGGACTGGTCAGGCACGCGGTCGAAACCGGTGGCCTGCGACGACGCCGCCACGTTCACGCGCGCATAGCGCGCCGCCTCCTTGATCGACTTGGACGACCAGGAGCCGGTCTGCACGAAATCGATGGTGCTGTCGGCGCCGCCGCACAGGTTCATCGGCAGCACGGCATTCTGCGACAGGCCGCCACCCTGCATGAACAGGATGCGGTAATTGTCCGGCACCGCCAGCAGCTCGCGCAGGTCGCGCTCGGCCGCGCGGTAGATCGAAATGAATTCCGGACCGCGGTGGCTCATCTCCATCACGGACATCCCACTGCCCTGCCAGTCCAGCATTTCAGCGGCCGCCTGTTGCAGCACTTCCTTAGGCAGCACGGCCGGGCCGGCGGAGAAATTGTAGATGTTCGCCACTTCCAGACTCCTTACTTCGTTTGTTCGATGATGCGCTTGGCGCGCTCCTGCGTCAGCTTTTGCGCAACCTGGGCGCTGTCCGCCATCAGCTGCGGCATGACCTGCAGCGACTTCTTGCCGGCCGGACTGCGGTAGAAGGCGGTCAGCGCCTTCACGTCCTCGGCGGTGAAGTGGCGCGCGTACATTGGCACCACCTGGTTGTACAGTTCATCGACCAGTTTAGGATCGTTCAGCTCTTTCTGCAGGGCGGCGGTGATGGCCGGCATGCGGCGCTCCACGTTTGCCAGTTCCGCCTTGCGCTGGTCGTCGTTCAGCTTGGGATTGTTGCGCACCACCGCCTCGGCACGCAGGCGCAGTACCTGCGGCAGGGCCTTGGACATATTCTGCATCGACGCAGCCATGCTGCTGCGGGCATTGGTCGCCTCCATCAGTTCGCGCACCGCGGCCTCGCTGGGCGGGGCGGCGTGGGCGCAGGTTGCGGCGGCAAACACGGCGGCGGATACGGCGGCAAGCACAAACTTTTTCACTGCTGACTCCTCAATTCGATTTGCGGAACTGCTCCATGGCTTTCTGGATGCGCGGCGCGGTCAATCGCTGGCCGATCGCCATCGACTCCGCCATCACCTGCGGCATGACCTGCAGGCTCTTGGTGCCCAGCGGGGAGCGGTAGTAGGCGGCCATTTGCTTCAACTCGTCGGCGGTGAAGAAACGGGTGTACAGGGTCGTCATCTCCGCCTCCATCTCCACCACCAGGGCCGGGTCGAACATGACCTGGGCCAGCATTTCGGTCACTTTCGGCATGTCGGCGTCCAGCTTGGCCAGGCGCTCCTTGCGCTGCGCATCGGTCAGACGCGTGTCCGCATTGAGCGCGGCCTCGGTCTGCTGGCGGATGATGCCCGGCATGGCCTTGGTCATTTGCCCCACCATCGCCGACCAGGTGGCGCGGTAATTCATCGCATCCAGCACTTCACGCACGGCGGCTGCACTGGCTGCATTCGCGGCTGGCGCCGGGGCGGCATCGGCGGCAAAGGCGCCATGGGCAAACGCGAAACAAGCCAGCAGGGATACAACGATTTTCTTCATTACTTATTTGTTTTTTGATTTTCAGGGGTTTAAAAAACTAACGGGCCCGGCCTGATTGCTCAGACAGGGCCCGTTGCGGGTCAGCCTTATTCGGCTGCTGCGCCGCCTTCCGCGTCTGCCTCGGCCTCCGGCTCGTCGGCGTCGGCTTCGACGATGCGTTGCAGGCCCGAGAGCTTGGTGCCGTCCTCCACCGCGATCAGGGTCACGCCCTGGGTGGCACGGCCCATCTCGCGGATCTCCGACACGCGGGTGCGGATCAGCACACCGCCCGTGGTGATCAGCATGATCTCGTCGGTCTTGGTGACCAGGGTCGCCGCCACCACCTTGCCGTTACGCTCGGAGGTCTGGATGGCGATCATGCCCTTGGTACCACGGCCGTGGCGGGTGTACTCGGTGATCGGGGTACGCTTGCCGAAACCGTTCTCGGTCGCGGTCAGCACCGACTGCTCCTCGTTCTCCGCCACCAGCAGCGCGATCACGCTCTGGCCCTCTTCCAGGTTCATGCCGCGCACGCCGCGCGCGGTGCGGCCCATCGGACGCACATCGTTCTCGTCGAAGCGCACGGCCTTGCCGGCGTCGGAGAACAGCATCACGTCGTGCTGGCCGTCGGTCAGCGCGGCGCCGATCAGGAAGTCGCCCTCGTCCAGGTCGACCGCGATGATGCCGGCCTTACGTGGATTGGAGAAGTCCTTCAGCGGGGTCTTCTTCACGGTACCCAGGCTGGTCGACATGAAGACGTAATGGTCTTCCGGGAAGGTGCGGTTTTCGCCAGACAGCGGCAGCACCACGGTGATCTTCTCGTTGTCCTGCAGCGGGAACATGTTCACGATCGGCTTGCCGCGCGAAGTGCGCGAGCCTTGCGGCACTTCCCACACCTTCAGCCAGTACATGCGGCCGCGGTTGGAGAAGCACAGGATGTAATCGTGCGTGTTGGCGATGAACAGCTGGTCGATCCAGTCTTCATCCTTGGTCGCCGCCGCCTGCTTGCCGCGGCCGCCGCGCTTCTGGGCGCGGTATTCGGACAGCGGCTGGGCCTTCATATAACCCATGTGCGACAGCGTCACCACCATGTCCTGCGGCGTGATCAGGTCTTCGGTTTCCAGGTCGGTCGCGTTGTTCTCGATGGTCGAGCGGCGCGGATCCTTCTCACCGAATTCCAGCTTGGAGGCGTTCAGTTCATCGGTAATGATCGCGGTCACGCGGGCCGGCTTGGACAGGATGTCCAGCAGGTCGGCGATCAGGGCCATCACTTCCTTGTACTCGTTGACGATCTTGTCCTGTTCCAGGCCGGTCAGGCGCTGCAGGCGCATTTGCAGGATTTC
>NZ_JAYSCO010000041.1:0-50737 GCF_041914865.1 Pseudoduganella sp.
CTTGGCGATTTCGGCGCGGATGGCGATCATGGCGTCGATGAAGCGGTCCAGTTCAGCCTTGGATTCGGATTCGGTCGGCTCGATCATCAGCGTGCCCGGTACCGGGAAGCTCATGGTCGGTGCGTGGAAGCCGAAGTCCATCAGGCGCTTGGCCACGTCTTCGTTGCTGATGCCGGTGGCATCGGTCAGCGGACGCAGGTCGATGATGCACTCGTGCGCCACCAGGCCGTCGTGGCCCGAGTACAGCACTGGGAAGTGCGGCGCCAGGCGGCGAGCAACGTAGTTGGCGTTCAGGATCGCGGTCTCGGTGGCGGCGGTCAGGCCTTCACCGCCCATCATGGCGATGTACATCCAGGAGATCGGCAGGATCGATGCGGAGCCGAACGGTGCGGCCGAGATCGAGCCGATGCCGTCTTCGCTGCGTACGTAGCCGTTGGAGCGCTGGTTCGGCAGGAACTTAGCCAGGTGGGCGCCAACGCCGATCGGGCCGACGCCTGGGCCGCCACCGCCGTGCGGGATGCAGAAAGTCTTGTGCAGGTTCAGGTGGGACACGTCGCCGCCGAACGAGCCTGGGCCGGCTACGCCAACCAGTGCGTTCATGTTGGCGCCGTCCACGTACACCTGGCCGCCGTGCTTGTGGATGATGTCGCACAGTTCGGTGATGCCGTCTTCGAACACGCCGTGGGTGGATGGGTAGGTCACCATCACGCAGGCCAGGTTCTTGGAGTGCTGTTCGGCTTTGGCTTTCAGGTCGGCCAGGTCCACGTTGCCCTTGTCGTCGCAGGCGGTGACCACCACCTGCATGCCGACCATGGCGGCGGAAGCAGGGTTGGTGCCGTGTGCCGAGGATGGGATCAGGCAGATGTTGCGGTGGCCTTCGCCGCGCGATTCGTGGTACTTCTTGATCACCAGCAGGCCGGCGTATTCGCCCTGCGAACCGGCGTTAGGCTGCAGCGAGACGGCGGCGTAGCCGGTCACGGCGCACAGCATCTCTTCCAGCTGGGCGATCATTTCGCGGTAGCCCACGGTCTGGTCGGCTGGCGCGAACGGGTGGATGGTCGAGAACTCCGGCCAGGTCACCGGGATCATTTCGCTGGTGGCGTTCAGCTTCATGGTGCAGGAACCCAGCGGGATCATGGTGCGGTCCAGCGCCAGGTCCTTGTCGGCCAGGGAACGCAGGTAGCGCAGCATTTCGGTTTCGCTGTGGTAGCGGTTGAAGGTCGGGTGCTCCAGGTAGGCGGAGGTACGCACCAGCGCTTCCGGGAAGTTGCGGTCCACGCTTGCTTCGACAGCGTCGAAATCAGGGGCAGCCTTGCCGCCGCTGAATACATTCCACAGTGCTGCCAGGGTGTCGCGGTCGCAGGTTTCGTCCAGCGATACGCCGATGTGGCGGCTGTCGATCTTGCGCAGATTGATGCCGGCGGCAACAGCGGCTGCGTGCAGCGCGTCGGCCTTGTCGGTGGCGATGGTCAGGGTGTCGAAGAAGGTGTCGTTGACCGAGTAGCCCAGCGACTTCAGGTTGGCAGCCAGGATGCCGGTGTAGCGGTGGGTGCGCTCCGCGATCTGCTTCAGGCCTTTCGGGCCGTGGTAGACGGCGTACATGGAGGCCATCACGGCCAGCAGTACCTGTGCGGTACAGATGTTGGAGGTCGCTTTTTCGCGGCGGATGTGCTGTTCGCGGGTCTGCAGGGCCAGGCGGTAGGCTTTGTTGCCGTTCTGGTCCACGGTCACGCCGACCAGGCGGCCCGGCATGGAGCGCTTGTACTCGTCGCGGGTGGCCATGTAGCCGGCGTGCGGGCCGCCGAAGCCCAGCGGTACGCCGAAGCGCTGCGAGTTGCCGACTACAACGTCGGCACCCCATTCGCCTGGAGGGGTCAGCATGGTCAGGGCCAGCAGGTCGGCAGCCACGATCACCATGGCGCCGGTGGCCTTCACGGTTTCAACGGCGGCGCGGTAGTCGCGCACCACGCCGTTCACGCCTGGGTACTGCAGCAGCACGCCGAAGGCGTCGGTCACGCCAGCCAGTTCGGCCGGGTCGAAGGTCTTGACGGTGATGCCCAGCGGCTCGGCGCGGGTCTGCACCACTTCCAGGGTCTGCGGCAGCACGTCGTTGGCGACGTAGAAGGTGTTCGACTTGGACTTGCCGACGCGCTGGATCAGGGTCATGGCTTCGGCCGCGGCGGTGCCTTCGTCCAGCATGGACGAGTTGGCGATGGCCATGCCGGTCAGGTCGATCAGGGTCTGCTGGAAGTTCAGGATCGCTTCCAGGCGGCCCTGGGAAATCTCTGGCTGATACGGGGTGTAGGCGGTGTACCAGGCTGGGTTTTCGAAGATGTTACGCAGGATCACGCCCGGGGTGTGGGCGTTGTAGTAGCCCTGGCCGATCAGGGATTTCAGCACCTTGTTCTTGGAAGCGATGCCTTTCAGCTTGGCCAGTGCTTCGTTCTCCGGCAGCGGCTGGAAGAACTGGCCCAGTGGCAGTTCGTTCTTGTTGCGGATGCCCGGCGGGACGATGGCATCGATCAGGGCGGCGCGGGTGGCGTAGCCGAGAACGTCCAGCATTTGCTGCTGTTCGTTGGCGTCCGGGCCGATGTGGCGGGCGATGAAGGCATCGCGGGCTTCAAGTTGGGTCAGGCTGGTGCGGGTCATGGTGAAAAATCTCTTGGCCAGAATGTGGAAAGGGCCGGCATGGAGCCGGCCCGATGATGCGGTGTTTACTGTGCTACTTTGCCGTAGGCTGCTGCGTCCAGCAGGCCGTTGATGGCGCCGGCATCGCTTGGCTTGATCTTGAACAGCCAGGCAGCGTAGGCGTCGGCGTTGATCGACTCTGGTGCGCCGGCCACGTCTTCGTTCACGGCCACCACTTCACCGGCGATCGGTGCGTAGATGTCGGATGCGGCTTTGACCGATTCCACCACGGCGGCGTCGGCGCCGGCGTCGTAGGTCTGGCCGACTTTCGGCAGCTCGACGAACACGATGTCGCCCAGTGCGTCTTGCGCGAAGGCGGTAATGCCGACGGTCACGGTGCCGTCTGCTTCAGCGCGTACCCACTCGTGGGACTCGGTGTACTTCAGGTCTGCTGGAATGTTGCTCATATTGGCTCCAAGGCTAGGTGATGTTGTTCAGTTTCTGGTCAAGCAACCAGGATTTTACCGTTACGGACGAAAGGCAGCTTGACCACGGTGGCAGCCAGCTTCTTGTCGCGGATCTCAACGTGCACGGTGTCGCCGACCTGCACGCCCATCGGCACGCGCGCCAGCGCGATCGCCTGTTGCATGGTCGGGGAGAAGGTGCCGGAGGTGATTTCGCCTGCTTCGCCGTTGGCGGCGATGACTTTCTGGTGGGCGCGCAGCACGCCGCCTTTTTCGCGCAGGATCAGGCCCACGAACTGGGCGTTCTGGCCTTTGGCTTGCAGGGCCGCTTTGCCGATGAAGTCGCGCTCGGCCACCAGGTCGATGGTCCAGGCCAGGCCGGCGTCCAGGGGGTTCACGGTTTCGTCCATGTCCTGGCCGTACAGGTTCATGCCGGCTTCCAGGCGCAGGGTGTCGCGCGCGCCCAGGCCTGCAGGCTTCACGCCGGCGGCGTTCAGGGCGTTCCACAGTTTTTCAGCCTGGTCGGCTGGCACGCCGATTTCGAAACCGTCTTCACCGGTGTAGCCGGTGCGGGCCACCATGGCTTCGCCGAAGGCGGTGCTTGGCACCAGCGCTACGTTGAATGGTTTCATTTCGGCGGTTGGCGCCTTCGCTTCAGGGATCACTTCCCATACCTTGGCGCGGGCGTTCGGGCCTTGCACGGCGATCAGGGCCATCGCGCCTTCGCCGTCGCGGCGCTGGGTGATGGTGATGCCGGCGCCGGTGGCGGCGTTCTGCTGGTTCATCCAGGCCACGTCTTTTTCAGCGGTGCCGGCGTTGACCACCAGGCGGAACCATTCTTCGTTGATGAAGTAGACGATCAGGTCGTCGATGACGGTGCCTTCCGGGGTCAGCATGCAGGAGTACAGGGCCTTGCCCGATACCTGCAGCTTGTCGACGTTGTTGGCGATCAGGCCGCGCAGGAAGGAGCGCACGTTCGCGCCTTTCAGGTCCACCACGCACATGTGGGCCACGTCGAACATGCCGACGTCGGTGCGCACGGCGTGGTGTTCTTCGATCTGGGAGCCGTAGTTGACCGGCATGTCCCAGCCGCCGAAGTCGACCATACGGGCGCCGAGGGCACGATGAGCGTTATTGAGTGGGGTTGCTTTGAGCGTCATTGATACCTCGGGCCTTAAGAGTAGGGTGTTAACTGAACGTAATTTCGCCTACCCCTCTGTCCTTGGTACCTGAGAGATAGCGGGAAGGTATTCCCGCACGCCCCTTCGGTGGGCCCTGCGCTGTGGCGGGCCGCTCTCCAGAGTTCAGCCCTATCGGGCCCCTGACCGGTCCTTTTGCCTGAGAGTTTCTGGGTTATGCCCCTTCGGCGCCAGCCTGTGCTGGTCTCTCCCGATCAAGACTTGGGACTATATGACAGGAGGGCAATAAAGTCAATCTTGCGGGCTGGTGGGAACTCGGCGCCGGGACGCTGGTCAAAGGGGCATGGAAACGCTAAATGACGACTATGACAACCCTTGGAAGGCCGGTCTCGAACGGTATATCTGGGATTTTATTATGCTGTTTTGCCCAGGGTTGGCTGCAGAAATCGACTGGTCGGTGGAGCCGGAATTCCGCGACCAGGAATTGCGCCAGGTGGTGCGTGACGCAAAGACGGGCTTGCGGCGGTTGGACAAGCTGGTGCGTGTGCAGTTGCGCGATGGGCGCGAGATGTTTATCCATATCGAGATCCAGCTGTCGCGGCAGCGCGGGTTTGCGGAGCGTATGTTCACCTGTTGGGGGCGCCTGTTCGACCGGTATGCTGCTCCGGTGTTCAGCATTGCTGTGCTGGCTGACCGCAGCCCGCGCTGGCGGCCGAGCGACTTTTCCTGGGATGTATGGGGGACAAGGGTGCGCTTTGAGTTCAATGTGGTGAAGCTGCTGGACTTCGTTCCTGTGGCGCCGGGGCTGGCGGCGAACTTCTTTGCCCTGTTTGCCGAGGCGCATTTTGCGACCATGCGCACCAAGCGTAATCCGGCGGCGCGTCTTGTCGTGAAGACGCTCCTGACACGCCGTGCGTATGGCCTGGGGTGGGGGCAGCAGCGCATCCTCGATTTTCTCAATGTACTAGACTGGTTGATGCGGCTACCCAGTGAGCAGGAGGCGAGCTATCGAGACTTCCTGCGAGACTTGGAAAGGAGTACGAAAATGCCTTATGTTCATAGTATGGTGCGCGAGGGGCGGCAGCAGGGGCTGCTTGAGGGGCGCCAGGAGGGTTGGCAAATCGGCTTGCATGAGGGGCGGCAAGAGGGCAGGCAAGCTGGCCTGCAGGAGGGCCGGCAAGAGGGCAGGCAAGAGGGCAGGCAAGAGGGCAGGCAAGCAGGGCTGCGAGACGGTCAGCTTGAGGGGCGGCGCCAGATGCTGGAAGAGTTCCTTTCCTTGCGTTTCGGTCCGCTGCCGGAGGTCGTGCGGCAGCGGCTGCAAGGAGCGTCGCATGAGCAATTGTCGCGTTGGGTGCGCCGGGCCGTAGGGGCAGGGACGCTGGCCGAAGTCACGGAGGAGTGATGCGGGCGTAGCAAGGAGCGCGCCTGCGCTAGAATGGCCTTTCCATCCATAGCCATAAGTGGAGCGACCATGAGCGAAAAAGAAGACAAGGCGGCCTGGTTTACCCTGTCCGGTGACGTGAACAGCGACATGGTGCACCGCGTCTTTGATGCGGTGGCGGACATGACGGAAGACGGCATTGAAACCGCCCATATCCTGATCCAGTCCAACGGCGGCTACGTCAGCGATGGCCTGTGCCTGCACAACTACCTGCGCAACCTGCCGATCAAGATCATCACCTATAACGGTGGGGCGGTGGCGTCGATTGCGGTAATCCTGTTCCTGTCGGGGAGTGAGCGCTATGCCAGCGAAACCGCGCGCTTCATGGTGCACAAATCGCATGCCAGCGCGCCGCATGGCGCCCGGCCCGACGCGCTGCGCATTATCGTGGAAGGCTTGCAGGCGGACGATGCCCGCACCGAGGCGATCCTGCGCAAGCATGTCCAGTTGACGGACGAACACTGGAACATCCACGCCTATTCGGACCTGCACCTGACCGCCACCGATGCGGCCAAAGTGGGCCTGATCAACGAAGTGGCCGACTTCCGCCCGCCCAAGGGCAAGCGCGTCACCAATATATAAGGCAAAGGGCCTGGCAGGGATCTGCCAGGCCGTGGCCGGCGCCAGTCAATCAGCGCTTTCCGCTGCGGCTGGCGGGCGTTTTCTTGTCGGTCTTGGCCTGGCGGCCGGTATCCGACTGCTCATTGGCCTGCTGTGCGCCCGAGCGCGATCCCTGGTCGGCCGACTGGCGGGTGCCGGAACTCGAACCCTGCTTGCTGGATTTTTGCTTCGATTTCATGACAGCTCCCTTTCAAAAGGATGGGAGCTTCATCATGCTTTGTGCAATAGTAAAGGTGTATCGGAATACAAGCGCAGGCCTTGTAGGACTAGGCCTTGCACTTTGTTGGTGTAAACGCAACTGTGTGCAACTTTTGCGTAAATATTTAGCGTTTCTTTGCTTTTGTGTATTGCCACGTGGCAATAATCTGCGACAATATGGATAACCCTCAAAGTCAGGTTCAATCATGATTCCAGAAAACCCATCATCTGCGGCGCCTAAAAAAGCGGTCACGCCGCGGCATGCGCTTCTGGAAAACCTGATCAGCCTGGTGAACAAGCACATCAGCGAACAGTTCAACGAACTGTCCACGAGCTGGGCCGCGCGCCTGGTGGATGTGACCGATGCGGGTGACTTGAAAGACCTGCAGGCGCGCCTGCGCTCGGGCAACCTGCTGCGCACCGACCATTACGCCTTCCTCGGCCTGTTTGCCAAGCAGCTGGAGAGCGACCTGCGCCACGAGATCGCCCAGCTGGCGCCGGGCCAGAAGGCCCAGGTGCGCAAGCTGGCCGAGCCGCTGTCCCTGGTTTCCATGGAAGAAATGGACACCAAGGTCACCATGGGCGGCTTCAGCAAAGCCTTTGAGGTCAAATATTCCGATGCGCTGGCGACGCTGAACGTGCGGCTGGCCTTCCTGCTCGACCGCGACATCCTGCGGATCAACCAGAACCCCTTCCGGCCCGAGGTCTTCCTCGGCGCCTTCCAGCAGGCCTGGATGGATTTCGTGAAGGATGAGGAGTCGAACGAGCTGGTGCAGGGCTTTTACAAGCCGGACGAGTTCTTCAACTTCGCGCCGATGCTGGAGGACCTGAACCTGGCGCTGGAACGCAAGGGTGTCGGCCCTGGCTCGGTGGAAAAGCACAAGTCGCGTCGCGCCGATTCGCATGACGCTTCGCAAGCGCCGAACCGCAAAAAGAACCAGCAGGCGGCGCTGGCCGAACAGCTGCGCCAGTTCTTCGCCGGCGCAGGCGATGCGCCGTCCGGCAAGCCATCGCCGACCGGTTTCGACCAGCTCGGCGACCTGGACCTGTCGCTGCCGACCATGAATGTGGCGCCCGGCCTGTATGGCACGCCAGCCCACACCGCGGCGGCCAGCGCGCTTGGCACCGGCGCCGCACCGGCGCTCGGTGCGTCCACCCCGGTCACGCCGGCGCCAGGATTTGCCACCGCCGGCATGCCCATGATGGCGCCGGGTGCGATGCCTGCGGGCGTGGCGGTGCCGGGCGGGGTGCCAATGATGCCGGGTGCCGTGGCAATGCCGGCTGCGGGCGGCGCGATGCCGATGATGGCTGGCGGCGGGAGCGCACTGCCTCCGGCGGCCGGCGTGATGAGCGGCATGCCGCTGGTTGCCGGCGGCGTCATGCCGGCGGGTGCCGGCGCTGGCGCCATGCCGGCTGGCGCTGGCGTGGGTATGCTGTCTGGCGTAGCCGTGCCGGGCGTACCGGGCGGCGTGGCGGTGCCGCCAGGCGGCTGGACCCAGGGCGCGGCCCAGGGCTTCCATGGTGGCGCCAACAATGAGGCTGCACAGCGCGCCTCCCTGATGTCGGCCAAAGAGCCATTGATGAATTTCCTGGCACAGCTGCAGCGCGGCGTGCCGCAAGGGGCCGTCTTTGCCAGTGCCGAAGGCGGCGCCATGCCGGCCGGCGGCTTTGTGGGCGGTGGCGCCGTCGCGGGCCAGGCTGTGGCTGGCGGGATCGCGGCCGGCGCGGGCGCGATGTCGGGCCCTGGCTTTGCGGCGGGCGGGTCCATGGGCAACGTCTTCATCCTGCCGCAGATTAAGGAGCAGGCCCCGGCCGGCAGCCTGACGCGCGCCGATGAGGGGACGATCGACCTGCTGTCGGCGGTGTTCGATACCGTATTCCGCGACCAGAGCATTTCGCCCGAGATCCGCGACCTGATCCGCTTCCTGCAGATTCCGGTGCTGAAGGCGGCGCTGGTCGACAAGAACTTCTTCTTCCAGGAGGCGCATCCAGCGCGCCGCATGATCGACCTGTTGTCGCGCATGGGATGGGAGCAGCACAAGGACCCGGACGATCCGCTGTACCAGGCCATGCAGCGCAGCGTGGAAAAGGTCAGCAAGGACCACGAGGAAGAGATTTCCGTCTTTACCGAGGCGGTGAATGAGCTGGAAGCCTCGATCAAGGCCGAGGAGGCCGCCGCTGCCGCCGCCATGGCGGAGCCGATCGCCAAGGCCCTGAAGCAGGAAAAGATGTCGGTGGCCGCCAAGTCGGCCAAGGATGCGGTGGCGCTGCGCATCGGCACCGGCGAGGTGGTGGCGATCGTCGAAGCCTTCCTCGAGAACAAGTGGGTGTCGGTGCTGACCATCGCCTACAGTGTGGAGGACGAAAAGCCGGGCGCCGTCAACAACGCGACCCAGACCATGGATGACCTGATCTGGAGCGTGCGCCCGAAGATCACCCAGGACGACCGCAAGAAGCTGATCGCCAAGCTGCCTTCGCTGCTGTCCACCCTGAACAAGTGGCTGGACGTGATCAAGTGGCAGGACTCGGACCGCCTGCAGTTCTTTGCCGAACTGGCGGAATGCCATGCCTCGATCGTGCGCGCGCCAATCGAGATGTCGCCTGAGCGCCAGGTGGAAATCGCCATGGAAGTGGCGCAGAAGGATGCCGAGCGCCGGCTGCAGCTGCAAGCCAAGGCGGAGTCCGAGGCGGAGGCGCAGCCGCAGGAGGATGACGACGCCACCATCGAGGTCGATAGCCTGGCGCGCGGCATGTGGCTGGAGTTCGACCAGGACGACGGCAGCAAGCGCAAGGTCAAGCTGGCGTGGATCAGTCCTTTGAAGACGCTGTACATCTTCTCCACCTCGGGCAAGCAGGAGGCCTTCTCGATCTCCGGCGAGGCGATGGCGCAGCAATTCCGCGAGGGTAAGGTACGCCTGATCCGCACCGAAGGCGTGGTGGCCGCCGCGCTGTCGGTGGCCATGGGCGGGGCCGTGGCGGTCAACGACGACCATCACGACTTGCCGGCCAACGGCACTTCCGCCTAATTCTTGCGCAGGACGGCGATCAGGCCGTCCGCCGCATCCTCCACATAATCGAGCACCATATCGAAGCCGTTCGCGCCGCCGTAGTAGGGGTCGGGCACGATGTCCGAGCCTGAGCGCGTCGCGTATTCCATGAACAGTTTGACCTTGTGGCGGTGCTGCGGCGGGCAGGCGCGCTGCAGGATGGCCAGGTTGTCGTGGTCCATGGCCAGGACATAGTCAAAGCGCTCAAAATCCTCGGCGGCGAACTGGCGGGCGCGCTGGCTGCTCAGGTCATAGCCGCGCGCGGCGGCGTGGCGGGTCGAGCGGGCGTCCGGCGCGTTGCCGACGTGATAAGCATGGGTGCCGGCCGAATCTATATCCAGTTGAAGTCCGGCGGCTTCGGCGCGGACGCGGAAAACCCCTTCGGCGGTCGGGGAGCGGCAAATGTTGCCCATACACACAAAAAGGATGGCAGTTCGGGTCTTCATTGGTGTTTAGCGTGCTGGTAAGATGGTATTATTAGCCACTTTTTTAACACGTCCCAGCGGGCGAAGTACAGATAAAACGTGCGTCTATCTTCCATTAAATTGTCGGGATTTAAGTCGTTCGTCGATCCTACCAATTTCCAGGTACCCGGCCAGCTGGTCGGCGTGGTTGGTCCAAACGGTTGCGGCAAGTCCAATATTATCGATGCTGTGCGCTGGGTGCTGGGTGAATCGAAGGCCTCCGAGCTGCGCGGCGAGTCGATGCAGGACGTGATTTTCAATGGCTCGACCCACCGCAAGCCGGCGGGACGTGCCTCCGTTGAACTGATCTTCGACAACCACGAGGGCAAGGCGTCCGGCCAGTGGGGCCAGTACGCCGAGATCGCGGTCAAGCGCACGCTGACGCGCGACGGCACGTCGACCTACTACATCAACGGCCAGCCTGTGCGTCGGCGCGATATCCAGGACATCTTCCTCGGTACCGGCCTGGGGCCGCGCGCCTACGCGATCATCGGCCAGGGCATGATCGCCCGCATCATCGAGTCGCGCCCGGAAGAATTGCGCGTGTTCCTGGAAGAGGCGGCGGGCGTGTCGAAGTACAAGGAGCGCCGCCGCGAGACCGAGAACCGGCTGCACGATACGCGCGAGAACCTGCTGCGGGTGGACGACATCCTGCGCGAACTGAATAGCAACCTGGAGAAGCTGGAAGGCCAGGCGGCGGTGGCGACCAAGTTCCACCAGCTGCAGGCCGACCAGGACGAGAAGCAGAAGCTGCTCTGGCTGCTGCGCAAGACCGAGGCACAGAACGAGCAGGCCCGCTACTTCCGCGAGATGGAACAGGCGCAGAACGACCTGGAAGAGCAGACCGCCAAGCTGCGCAATGTGGAGCTGACGCTGGAGCAGATGCGCCAGGCGCACTTCGCCGTCGGCGACCGCCTGCACCAGGCGCAGGGCCAGCTGTACCAGACCAATTCCGAGATCGGCAGCCTGGAAGCGCAGATCAAGTTCGTGATCGAGTCGCGCACGCGCCTGCAGCAGCAGCTGGCGACCCTGACCGCGCAGCGCGACCAGTGGCAGCAGCAGGCGGAGGACTATTCGTCCCAGGTGGCCGAGGCCGAAATCAACCTGGAAGAACTGTCGGCGCGTGTGGAAGAAGCACGCATGTTGGCGGAGCAGAAGGGCGAATTGCTGCCGGTGCTGGAGCAGGAGTGGCGCGAGGCGCAGACCAGGAGCACCGAGTCGCGCGCCCGCATCATGCAGGCGCAGCAGCAGCTGGAGCTGGAATCGGCGCACCAGCGTAATGCCTCCAACATCCTGGCCGGCCTGGCCACGCGCAAAGAACGCCTGCAGCAGGAGAAGGGCGGCCTGGCGATGCCCGATTCATCGCACCTGGCCAACCTGAAGATGCAGCTGGAGGAAAAGCAGCAGTCGCTGGAAGAGCAGAACATGCTGCTCGAGGAGGCGCTGGAGCAGCAGCCCAAGCTGGAGGAGGAGCGCCAGGCGGCGCAGGCTGCCGTGCAGTCGGAGTCGGCCGCCACGCACCAGCTGGAGGCGCGCCTGAACGCGCTGCGCCAGCTGCAGGAACGCGTGCAGACCGAGGGCAAGATCACGCCATGGCTGCAGAAGCATGAACTGAACGAGCTGCCGCGCCTGTGGCAGAAGCTGGATATCGAGCAGGGCTGGGAAACCGCGCTGGAGGCTGTGCTGCGCGAGCGTACCTCGGCGCTGCAGGTGTCCAACATCGAGTGGGCCAAGCATTTCTTCAGCGATGCGCCGCCAGCCAAGCTGGCGCTGTTCGCACCGGCCGTCGCGGCTCCTTCCGCGGCGCCCGCCGCCGGCGGCAGCGCGCTGCGCCCCTTCCTCGACCTGCTCAAGCTGAACGACCCCGGCCTGCGCGGCGTGCTGCAGGACTGGCTGCACAACGTCTTCCTGGCCGACGACAACGCCAGCGCCTTTGCGGCGCGCGGCACGCTGCCTGCTGGCGGCTGTTTCGTTACCAAGCAAGGCCACATCATCACGCAATCGTCAGTGCGCTTCTATGCGGCCGACGATGAGCAAGCCGGCATGCTGGGCCGCCAGCACGAGATCGACAACATCACCAAGCAGCTGCGCGCGCAGTCGATGCTGGCCGAGGAGGCCCGCAGCCGCGCCGTACGCGCCGATGCCGCGCTGGGCAACCACGGCCGCCTGCTGACCGAGCTGCGCGCCAAGGTGCAGAGCCTGACCGCCAGCGTGCATACGCTGCAGCTGGAAGTGGTCAAGTTGTCCGAGATCGAAGCGCGCTTCAACCAGCGCAGCAACCAGATCGAGACCGACCTGGCGGAAATCGCCGCGCAGGAAGAGGAGCAGATGCAGGTCAAGCTCGAATCGGAGGAAAAGTTCGAGCAGCTCGACATGGAGCTGGGCAACCTGCAGGGCGAGCACGAAGACGGCCAGACCGCCTTCATGCTCAAGGAGCAGCGCTTGGCCGACGCGCGCGAAGCGCTGCGCGAACTGGAACGCAAGGCACAGGAAGCAGAGTTCGCAGAGAAATCGGGCCGCAACCGGATCGACGAACTGCGCCGCAATATCGCCACCGCCACCGCGCAGGTGGCGCAAGTGACGGAAAGCCTGCGCGCCGGCCAGCTCGAACTGGAGGGCCTGGAAGCTGGCACCGCCAACGAAGGCCTGCAGGACTTGCTGGACCGCCGCACGCAGCAGGAACGCGCGCTGGCCGACGCGCGCCATGAGCTGGACCAGGTCACCCAGCAGCTGCGCCAGTTTGAAGACGCGCGCATGCAGGGCGAACGCAGCCTGCAGCCGCAGCGCGACAAGATCATGGAAATGCAGCTGAAGGAGCAGGCCGCGCGCCTGAACCAGGAACAGTTCGCGCAGCAGCTGGCGGAAGTGCAAGCTGACGAAGCGGCGCTGGCCGAAAAACTGCATCCGGACATGAAGGCCTCCTACCTGCAGGGCGAAGTGACGCGCCTGACCAACGCCATTGCGGCGCTGGGCGCAGTCAACCTGGCCGCGCTGGACGAGCTGGCCACCGCCTCCGAACGCAAGAACTTCCTGGACGCGCAGAACCGCGACCTGAACGAAGCGATTGCGACGCTGGAGGACGCGATCACCAAGATCGACAAGGAAACGCGCGACCTGCTGCAGGATACTTTCGACCGCGTCAACCAAAGCTTCTCCGAACTGTTCCCGATCCTGTTCGGCGGCGGCCAGGCCAAACTGATCATGACCGGCGAGGAAATCCTCGACTCCGGCGTGCAGGTCATGGCGCAGCCGCCCGGCAAGAAGAACGCCACCATCCACCTGCTGTCCGGCGGCGAAAAGGCCCTGACCGCAACGGCGCTGGTGTTCTCCATGTTCCGCCTGAACCCTGCGCCATTCTGCCTGCTGGACGAGGTGGACGCGCCACTGGACGACGCCAATACCGAGCGCTTCTGCCGCATGGTCAAGCGCATGTCCGACCAGACCCAATTCCTCTTCATCTCGCACAACAAGATTGCGATGGAGATGGCCAATCAACTTATCGGTGTGACGATGCAGGAACAAGGTGTATCGCGCATCGTGGCGGTGGACATGGAATCCGCCGCATCCTTTGCTACTGAGGCTCAAGCCGCATGATTACTGATTTTCAACTGAGTTTGCTTGCCGCCGGCGGTGTGTTCGTCGTGGGCGTAATTAGCTATAACAAATGGCAGGAGTACAAGCTGAAAAAGCGCGTGGAACGCGCCTTCGACGGCCAGCATGACGACGTGCTGATGCGCACCGACGGCGGCGCGCGCGCCGAACCGAGCTTCCACATGGACGACGTGCCGATGCCCGACGCCGGCTCCGGCGCCTACGGCGTGCCCGAACACATGGGCGGCCATGTTGGCGCGGTCACGGCGCCCGGCATCCTGCCCGACGACGAAGCCGGCGCCACCGCCGCTGCAGCGGTGGCTGGCGCCCCGGTGCGCAGCGCCGATGCCGACGTGCCGGTGGAAGAACTGGCCACCTGCCTGGTCGACCCGCTGATCGACTGCCTGCTGCCGCTGGAACTGGAAGCCCCGTCGCGCGGCGAGAAGCTGCTGCCGGCGCTGCAGAAGCTGCGCTTCGTCGGCAACAAGCCGGTGCACTTCATCGGCCTGGCCGTGAGCGGCGACTGGGAGCCGGTGCGCCACGGCGTGGTGTACACCAAGCTGCAGGGCGGCGTACAGCTGGCCAGCCGCAGCACCGCATTGAACGAACTGGAATACTCCGAACTGGTGACGCGCCTGCGCAGCGTGGCGGACGAAATCGGCGCCGAACCGCAGATCCCGGACATGATCGAAGTCATGCAGGACGCCAAGAACCTGCACCGCTTTGTCGCCAACCACGACGCCCAGCTGGGCGTCAACCTGGCCTCCAACGGCGCGCCGTGGAATATCGCGACCCTGCTGGGCGCCCTGGAAAAGCTGGGCTTCGACGTGCGCCCGGACGGCCGCTACGCGATGCCGGACGGCGAGGGCGGCCACCTGTTCTCCCTGTCCACCAACGTGACCCTGGCCGAGGAAACCACCTCGCGCCTGACCCTGCTGCTCGACGTGCCGTGCGTGGCACCGGCCCGCGACGGTTTCGGCTCCATGATCGCCTGCGCCAAGAACCTGATGGCGCGCCTGGACGCCACCATCGTGGACGACGCCAACCAGCCGCTGGCTGACGAAACCCTGGCCAGCATCGCCGGCCAGGTCAAAGAGTTTTACGACGACATGGCGGCTTCCGACATCCCGGCCGGTTCCACCCGCGCGCTGCGCCTGTTCAGCTGACAAGAGCCATGAGCAACACCGAACACGCAACACCCGCCGAACGCGCCGCCTGGCTGACGGCGGAGCTGAACCGCCACCTGCACGCCTACCACGTGCTGGACGCGCCCACCATCCCGGACGCGGAGTACGACAAACTGTTCCTGGAGCTGCAAGCCATCGAGGCCGCGCACCCGGAACTGCGAGCCCCCGATTCGCCGACCCTGCGCGTCGGCGCGCCGCCGCTGGACGAATTCGCCACGGTGACCCACGCGGTACCGATGCTGTCGCTGAACAACGGCTTTAACGACGAGGATATCGAGAACTTCGACCGCCGCGTACGCGAAGGGCTGGATGCGGTGGAAGTCGAGTATTCGACCGAAGTGAAGTACGACGGCCTGGCCATCAGCCTCCGCTACGAGAACGGCGTCTTCGTGCAGGCCGCCACGCGCGGCGACGGCTACACCGGCGAGGACGTCACCGCCAATATCCGCACCATCAAAGCCATCCCGCTGCGCCTGAAGACCGACGCGCCGCCGCCGGTGCTGGAAGTGCGCGGCGAGGTACTGATGTTCAAGGCCGATTTCGAGGCCCTCAATGCGCGCCAGCGCGAGCTGGGGCTGAAAGAATTCGTCAACCCGCGCAACGCCGCCGCCGGCGCCTTGCGCCAGCATGATTCGCGCATCACGGCGCAGCGCAAGCTGAGTTTCTACGCCTACGGCGTCGGCGAATTGACCGGCGCCGAGCTGCCGGCCACCCACAGCGCCTTGCTTGACTGGTATGCGCAGCTTGGCCTGCCGGTGAGCGCCGAGCGCGACGTGGTGCGCGGCAAAGACGGCCTGACCGGCTACTACGAGCGCATTGGCAAGGCGCGTCCGGCGCTGCCGTACGAAATCGACGGCGTGGTGTACAAGACCAACCGCTTTGCGGACCAGCGCGCGCTGGGCTTTGTCTCGCGCGCGCCGCGCTTCGCGCTGGCTCATAAATTCCCGGCCGAGGAGGCGCTGACCACGGTGCAGGCCATCGAGGTGCAGGTCGGCCGTACCGGCGCCATCACCCCGGTGGCGCGTCTGGTGCCGGTATTCGTGGGCGGGGTGACCGTGACCAATGCGACGCTGCACAACGAAGACGAAGTGCGGCGCAAGGACGTGCGCGTGGGCGACACCGTGATTGTGCGGCGTGCCGGCGACGTCATCCCGGAAGTGCTGGCGGTGGTGCTGGAAAAACGCCCAACGCCGGAGCCGCTGATGTGGGCGCTGCCGGCGCAATGCCCGGTGTGCGGCTCGCATGTGGTGCGCGAAGAAGGCGAGGCGGTGGCGCGCTGTTCGGGCGGCCTGTTCTGCTCGGCCCAGCGCAAGGAGGCGATCCGCCACTTCTGCGGCCGCCGCATGATGGATATCGAAGGCCTGGGCGACCGCTACATCGACAACCTGGTGGAGTGCAACCTGGTGCACGGCGTGGCCGACCTGTACCGCCTGACGTTGGACGACCTGCTGAAGATGAAGCGCATGGCCGACGAGCGCGACGGCACGACGCCGGACACCGTGGCCCAGGGCAAGGTGCCGACCAAGTGGGCCGAGAACCTGCTGGAAGCCATCGCGGCCGCCAAGAACCCGCCGCTGGAGCGCCTGCTGTTCGCGCTCGGCATCCGCCATGTGGGCGAGTCGACCGCCAAGACCCTGGCCGACTGGCTGGGCCGCCTGGACCTGGTGCGGCGTGCCCCGGTGGCGCTGCTGCGCGTGCTGCCCGATATCGGCGGCATCGTGGCCGAATCGATTGCCGACTTCTTCTCCGAAGCGCGCAACCAGGAAGCGCTGGATGCGCTGCTGGCGGCCGGCGTGGCGCCGAAAGGCGAGCATGCGCCGAAAGCCGCGCTGCGCGAGAAGCTGGAGCCGGTGGCTCTGCTGGCCGCGCTGGGCATCCCGAAACTGACCGAACCGCGCGCGCGCCAGCTGGCCGAGCAGGTCGACCAGGTGAGCCCGGGCGCCACGCTGCTGGCGCTGGCCCATCTGCAGGTGTTCAATGTGTTCGGCCTGCCGGCTGCCGTGGCCGAAGCGCTCGACGCGTGGATGCGCGTGCCGGGCAACCGCGAGGCCCTGGTGGCGTTGCACGAGCTGCGCGAAGAACTGCTGGCGCAGCTGCCGGAAGCGGCCGAAGCGGAAGGCGCCATGACCGGCAAGACCTTCGTCCTGACCGGCACCTTGCCCACCATGAGCCGCGACCAGGCGCAAGCCATGATCGAACAGGCCGGCGGCAAGGTCTCCGGATCGGTATCGAAGAAAACTTCGTATGTGGTGGCGGGGGCGGAGGCGGGCAGCAAGCTGGCCAAAGCCGAGGAGCTGGGCATCACCATCCTTGATGAAGCGGGCTTGCTCGCGCTGCTGGGAGGCTAAGCATGGCCGTGCGTGAGATCCTGAAGATGGGCGACCCGCGCCTGCTGCGCGTGGCGGAGCCGGTGCGCGAGTTCAATACCAAAGAGCTGCACGCGCTGATCGTCGACATGTTCGACACCATGCATGCCGCCAATGGCGCCGGCCTGGCCGCGCCACAGATTGGGGTCAACCTGCAGCTGGTGATTTACGGCTTCAAGTCCAACCCGCGCTACCCCGATGCGCCGCAGGTGCCGGAAACGGTGCTGATCAACCCCGTGCTGACGCCGATTGGGGAGCAGATGGAGGAGGCCTTCGAAGGCTGCCTGTCGGTGCCGGGCCTGCGCGGCAGCGTGCCGCGCTACACGCGCCTGCACTACGAGGGCTACGACCAGTTCGGCGCGCGCATCGTGCGCGACGCGGAAGGCTTCCATGCACGCGTGGTGCAGCACGAGGTGGACCACCTGCTCGGCATCCTGTATCCGGCGCGCATCCGCGACTTCAGCAAATTTGGATTTACCTCGGTGATGTTCCCGGAGCTTGACCCGAACGACGATGATTGAGGTAATATTCCGGCAAGTTTGTTTCCTTATCATTAAATCGGATCCCCCCTCCAGATGAGCAACCAGTCGCATAACAACCCGCTTGAATTCAGTGTCCGGGGCATCGCCCTCGGCATCCTTATCACGCTGGTTTTCACTGCCGCGCAGGTGTACCTGGGCCTGAAAGTCGGCCTCACCTTCGCCACCTCGATTCCTGCCGCCGTGATCTCCATGGCTTTGCTGAGCGCCTTCAAGGACGCCACCATCCAGGAAAACAATATCGTCCAGACCATCGCTTCCGCCGCCGGCACGCTGGCGTCGGTGATCTTCGTGCTGCCTGGTCTGCTGATGATCGGCTGGTGGGCCGAGATCCCGTTCTGGCCAACCTTCGGCGCCTGCGCCGTGGGCGGCGTGCTGGGCGTGATGTACACCATGCCGCTGCGCCGCGCACTGGTGGCGCAATCGAACCTGCCATACCCGGAAGGCGTGGCGGCCGCGGAGGTGCTGAAAGTCGGCACCCAGTCGCGCTCCGGCGCGCGCGAAGGTAAAGCCGGCCTGTGGGCGGTGATCTGGGGCGCGGTGGCGTCCGCCGTTTTCGCCTTCCTGGGCGCGGCCAAGCTGGTGGCGGCTGAACTGGCGCACTTCGTCAAATTCGGCAATGGCGCGACCGGCCTGGGCGCATCGAGCTCGCTGGCCCTGGTCGGCGCCGGCCACCTGATGGGCATCACCGTCGGCATCGCCATGCTGGTCGGCCTGATCATCGCCTGGGGCGTGCTGGTGCCGCTGCTGACCGCTGCCAGCCCGGCTGCTGCCGGCGTGTCGTTCGCCGACCACGCCATCGCGGTCTGGCGCAGCGACGTGCGCATGATGGGCGCGGGCACCATCGGCGTCGCCGCCATCGTCACCCTGGCCACCCTGGCCAAGCCGGTGGTCGGCGGCCTGAAGTCGGCGATGGAAGCATCGCGCCGCGCCAAGCAAGGCGGCGCCGACGTGCCGCGCGAAGACAAGGACCTGCCGATTTTCTATGTCGGCCTGGTCACCATCCTCTCCATGGTGCCAGCCGGCTGGCTGCTGGCATCGTTCCTGTCGGGCGGCCCGCTGGCGTCCATCTCGACCCCGCTGGTGGTGGTCGGCATCGGCTACATCCTGGTGGCCGGCATGCTGGCGGCCGCGGTGTGCGGCTATATGGCGGGCCTGATCGGCTCCTCCAACTCGCCCGTTTCCGGCCTGGCGATCCTGACCATCCTGGGTGCGGCCACGTCGGTCGGCTGGGTTGGCCGTGAAGTGATGGGCCCCGACACCGCGCAGGCGCTGATCGCCTTCGCCCTGTTCGTCACCACCGTGGTGCTGGCGGTTGCCGTGATCGGCAACGACAATCTGCAGGACCTGAAGACTGGCCAGCTGGTTGGCGCCACCCCATGGAAGCAGCAGATCGCGCTGATTATCGGCGTGTTCGCTGGTTCCTGCGTGGTGCCGCCGGTGCTGGAGCTGCTGAACCACGCCAACGGCTTTGCCGGTGCGCCGAACGCCAATGCGATTTCCGACCAGCCGCTGGCGGCGCCGCAGGCGACCCTGATCTCGACCCTGGCCAAGGGCGTGATCGGCGGCGACCTGCCATGGCACCTGGTGGGCTACGGCGCCCTGATCGGCCTGGGCCTGGTGGCGATCGATTTTGCGCTGAAAACGTTCAGCAACAAGAAGTACAGCCTGCCGCCGCTGGGCGTGGGCCTGGCGATCTACCTGCCGTCGTCGGTGACGTCGCCGGTGGTGGTGGGCGCCGTTGCCGGCTACTTCTTCGAGAAGGCCATGCGCCGCAAGAAGCATGGCGAGGCTGCGTCCCGCCTGGGCGTGCTGGTGATGTCCGGCTTTATCGTCGGCGAAAGCCTGTTCAACGTGGCGCTGGCCGGCCTGATCGTGCTGACCAATAAGGGCGAGCCGCTGGCCATCGCCAACAGCATGTCGGAAGCGACCGGCATGCTGGTTGCCATTGCAGTTGCCGCTGCTGTCATCGTGGGACTGTATCGCTGGTCCGCCAACTCGGCGCGTGCAATCGAGGCCTGATGGGCCTGGGAGAAATCCTCGACAGCGCCGGCCAGGCTTTCACCCTGGTCGGCGCGGCACCCTGGTCCCTGCTGGCGGGCGTGCTGGTTTACTTTATCGTTGCAGAAGGGCTGATGCTGGTTCCCCGCATCGGCTTCCTCCTCAAATTCTGCGTGGCGGCTTTGCTGGCGCCGCAAATGCTGGCCATGTTCCGTGTCGCCGCGCAAGGCGACACGCCATCGCTGCGCATCCTGGCCGGCTTCATCCACCTTCCATTGCCTTCCATGCTGGTGCTGTGCGGCACAGCGCTGCTGCCGTTCTTCATCGGCCTGTGCTACTTTGGCGTGATGGGGCGCGCCGATGGCCTGCGCTTCTTCTTTGGCAATGTGCTGCGGCAGAAGGCGCCCGAGGCGCGGCACTTCCTGGCGTTCAAGGTCATCATGACGGTGGCCAGCCTGCCATTCACTTATGTGGCGCCGGCCATGGTGTTGCGGGGCTATAGTGGCGGCAACGCGCTGGAGCACGGCCTCCAAGCGGCGCTGCGGCACTGGCCTTCGCTGCTCGCCTTGCTGGCCGTGGCGATGGCGTTTGAAGCGCTGGTGGCGCTGCTGCCGCGCCGCTTGTCCGCGCTGTTGGCGGCTCCGCTGGTGGCGGGCTTCCTGTTGTTCCTGTTTGCTTTCACTTACGCGCTTTCCGTGCGCGCTTTTGGAGTGTGACCATGACGCTATCGAGGATGGGGCAGGGTACCTGGAATATGGGCGAGCGGGCGGCCGACAAGGCTGCCGAGGTGCGCGCCCTGCAACTGGGGATGGACCTGGGCATGACGGTGATCGACACGGCGGAAATGTATGCCGACGGCGGGGCCGAGCAGGTGGTCGGCGAAGCCATTGCCGGGCGCCGCAGCGAAGCCTACCTGGTCAGCAAGGTGCTGCCGCAGAATGCCTCGCGCAAAGGCGTGGTGGCCGCCTGCGAAAGGAGCCTGAAGCGCATGCAGGTCGAGCATATCGACCTGTACCTGCTGCACTGGCGCGGCAGCGTGCCGCTGGCGGAGACGCTGGAGGGCCTGGCGGCGTTGAAGAAGGCGGGCAAGATCCACGAGTACGGCGTCAGCAATTTTGACCTGGCCGACCTGAAGGAAGCCAGTGCGCTGCTTGGCGGCGACGCGATCGAGGCCAACCAGGTGTTGTACAACCTGCGCCGGCGCGGCGTCGAATGGGACGTGCTGCCATGGTGCGAGGAGCGCGGCATCCTGCTGATGGCTTATTCGCCGCTGGAGTCGGACCGGGAGGAGCAGGCGCGCCTGCTGGCCGAGCCGGCGCTGCGGGCGGTGGCGGCGCGGCACCAGGCCACGCCGGCCCAGATCGCGCTGGCCTGGCTGCTGCGGCGCGACGGCGTGATGCCCATCCCCAAGGCCGTCAGCGAGGCGCACGTGCGCGCCAACGCAGCGGCCATGACGCTCCGCCTCGACCAGGAAGACCTGGCCGTGCTGGACCGTTCCTTCGCGCCGCCGCGCCGCGCCACCCCGCTCGACATGCTGTGAAGCGGGGCCGGCGCACGGGTCAATAGCGGTAGCTGGCGTACAACGCCGCCGTCGGCGACGTGCTGCGCAGCGTGAGCGGGCTGCGCGCGGCATCGCGCACCAGGGTGCTCGAACCGAGCATGCCGGTCACGCTCCAGCGCTCGTCCACCCGGTGTTCCCAGGCGATGTTCAGTACCGCCTCGTACAGGCCGGCCTGCGGGGTGAACTGCTTGCGCTTGGCGCGCTGCGCCTGCAGGGCGGTGACGCCATGGTAGGTCTGCATATATTTTCTGTCGGCGAAGCTGGCGCCCAGCGAGATGGCGATCTTGTCGCTGTCGTCCTGGTGCAGTATGCCTGTGACCACCAGTCCGGCGTTCTTGCCGTTCTGGCGCTGCGACAGCGGCAGCGAAAGCGAGGCGCCGAGCACCAGGCCGGGTGTGATGCTGTAGCCGGCGCGCAGGTTGGCGGTGGCGCTGGCCTTGATGTCGCCCATGCCGCGCAGTTCGGTGCTGCCCCGGTTGCCTGCGAAACCGCTTTCATTCTTTTCCTTGCGTTCGCCGCGCACGCCAAGCGCGGCGTCCAACGACACCGGGCCGAGCGCCGTGCCGAAGCCCAGGCCGCGCATGGTGCTGGCATAGAAGCCGTTCGCCATCTGGTAATCAATGGCGATGATAGGGGCCGCCTGCATTTCCTTCGAACCGGCGTAGCGCGGCGCCGCAGCCAGGCCGCCGCCGAGCGTGAGGGTGTTTTCCTGGGCCTGGACGCTGGCTGCTGCTGCCAGGATGGCGAATAGTGCGTATGTTTTCATGACTTTTTTTGTGAAGTAAGTGATGGAGCCGGCAGTCTCGCAGCGCAGCATGAAGATTGGATAAAGGGCGTCTTCACCATTCCTTCAGGTAGGCATGCTTAAATAGCGGCCATGAAGATCCTGCTGATTGAAGACGATATGGACCTGGGCAACGGCATCCGCATTGCGCTGGCCGACCAGGGCATGGATGTGACCTGGGTGCGCCAGCTGGGCGAGGCGCAGCGCCAGGTGGGGCAGCGCGGCTTCGACCTGCTTCTGCTGGACCTGGGCCTGCCCGATGGCGATGGCATGTCCCTGCTGGCTGCGCTGCGCCGTGAGCGCGAAGGCGTGCCGATCCTGATCCTGAGCGCGCGCGACGCGCTGGCGGACCGCCTGCAGGGCCTGGATACCGGCGCGGACGACTACCTGGTCAAGCCATTCGAGCTGGCGGAGCTGCTGTCGCGCGTGCGCGCGCTGGCCCGGCGCAGCTACGGTTTCGACGGCGAGACGCTGGAACTGCGCGGCATCGTGCTGCATGCGCCGACACGCCGCGTCACCGTGCACGGGCGCGCCACCGACCTGACGGCCAGCGAGTACGAGCTGCTGCGCATGCTGATGATGCGTGCCGACCGCGTGGTGCCGCGGCGCGCGCTGGAAGAGCAGGCATTGCCCGGCGCCCAGGCCAACGCCAGCAATTCGCTGGACGTGCACATGGCCAACCTGCGCCGCAAACTGGGCGAGGGGCTGGTGCGCACGGTACGCGGCGTGGGCTATGTCATCGACCAGCGCGAGGGCGGCCGATGAGCGGAATCGCCTGGCGAAAACAGATCGGGGGCAGCCTGATGGCGCGCCTGATGCTGGCGCAGATGTTCGTGCTCTGTCTTTTGTGGCTGCTGCTCATGGCCTTTGTGGTGTACGACGCCAGCAAGGACAAGGTCACCCTGCAGCAGCAGGAACTTTACGATGCCGCCTTCGCGGTGGCGGAGGGCCTGCAAGCCGAGCCGGACAAGCTGGTGCGGGCCATGCACGCCATGGAGGAGGCCTTGCGCCGCATTGGCGGCGCAGGCGTCGGGGACGGCGCGGAAGGCAAGGCGTTCCCGGGTCCGGGCATGGTCGTCGCAGGCCGGGACGGCATCCTGTACCGCTCACGCCTGGTGCCGGATCAATTGCCGGTGGCGGTGCCGGGGGGGGGTGTCCAGTTCGAAAGCGGCGGCAAGCAATGGCGCGCGCGTACCGTGCAGGCGCCGCGTTCCGGCCTGCTGGTCACGGTTGTGATGCCGGCGGACGGTGTCAACATCTTCCTGACCATGGCCTCGCACGGCGTCCTGGTGACGCCCCTGATTATCAGCCTGCCGTTCCTGATCCTGCCCGCCTGGTTCAGCATCCGCGTGGCGCAGGGGCCATGGCGCGACGCCATGGCGGAACTGGCTACGCGCGGCCCGCGCGACCTGAGCCCGCTGCCGGTGGAAGGCCGGCCCCGCGAGCTGGCCGGCATGTTCACGCGCATCAACGCGCTGCTGGCGCGCGTCAGCGACAGCGCCCAGCGCGAGCGCGCCTTCATCGCCGATGCGGCGCATGAGCTGCGCACGCCGCTGGCCGCCATGCGCGTGAATGTGGAAGCGCTGCAGCGGCAAACCAGCGAGGCGCGCCAGCAGCAGCTGCTGGATGGCATCGTGAGCGGCAATGCGCGCGCCACGCGCCTGGTGAGCCAGTTGCTGCGCCTGATGCGCAGCGATGCCACCAGCGGTGAGCAGACGGAACGCATCTGCTTCGACGCGCTGGTGCAGGAACGCATGGCGGCGTTGTCCGGCATCGCCGACGCGCGCGCGGTGGAGCTGGAGATGAGCGGCGATAGCGGCCTGCTGGTGGACGGCCGCCGGGAAAGCCTGGTCTCGCTGGTGGACAACCTGCTCGATAACGCCATCAAGTACAGCCCCGCAGGCGGCAAGGTGCTGGCCGACGTGCGCGGCGAAGACGGCGCTGCGGTGCTGCGCATTTCCGACCAGGGGCCGGGCATTGCACCGGAGCTGCGCGAACGCGTGTTCGATCGCTTCTTCCGCGACCCGCGCCAGGCGCAGGGCGGCAGCGGCCTGGGGCTGGCGATTGCGCGGGCGGTGGTGGAGCAGCACGGCGGCAGCATCGGACTCGATGCCGCCGGCAGCTTGGGACTGTGCGTGACGGTGCGCCTGCCTAGCGTTGCAGGCGCGAGGCGCTGAGGCGCTCCAGGATGCGGTGCAGTTCTTCCTGCATCGGCTGGGACAGGTTGCTGAACTTGCAGCCGATCTGCACCTGTTCGCCCAGCAGGAAGGAACGGAAGTGGCGCGACAAACGGATTTCCAGGTCACAGATCAGCACCGAGCCCGGTCCCATTTCCAGCCTGACGCGCTGCAGCTTGCGGCCCACATGCAGGCCGACCGCGTCGCGCGGCGAGCAGCGCATGCCGACGCCGCCGACGGCGAAGTCGTACAGCTGCATCTCATATGGCTTGCCGTTCAGGACAAAGGACGCGGTGTGGTAGGTGCCAAGCGGGGTTTCCAGGCGCGGCGCGGCGCGGCGGTTCAGCACCTGGCAGCGCTCCGGGAACTGGGCCGGGACCAGGGTTGGCTGTTCCGGCAGCGCATTCCAGTGCGGGTCGCTCAGCTTGAACTGGAACTTGGCGTTGCGCAGCCAGGCAACGAAGGTGCACTCGCCGGGCGGCAGGGTGGCGCCTTCATTCAACTGGATCACGAAATGCGGCAGTTCGGGGTCGACCGACAGGAAGCGCGCCAGGATCACCTCGGCACTGTCACGGTGGTAAATCGAAATGGCGTCGCCCGCTTCGGCGAGCGTACTCAGCGCATCGCCAATCTCATCAGGATCGACAATATCGTGAGGGTGTGACCCCGCGGCGATTGGCTCCACAGCGTCTTGCGGACGTGGTGGACCTTTGCGGAAGTCGGATGGCATTGGATCGTTCACAGCTTAATGTTCTCGTTTTTTGGGAGAAGACGCCAGCTACTTTACAGTGTTCCGGCGCCTTTCGCTTGCTAAACGGCAATCAATGCTGCTTTTGTGTTGCATCGATGCCGATTCAGAAGCGCTCATCCGGGCCAAGGTAGCGCCATTGCCCTTCAGGCAAGTTTCCAAGTTTGACACGGCCAATGCGCACGCGCTTCAAGCCTACCACGCGCAGGCCGACCATTTCGCACATGCGGCGGATCTGGCGTTTCTTGCCTTCACGCAAGGTAAAGCTGAGCTGGTCATCGTTCTGCCAGCGCACTTTGGCGGGCAGCAGCGGCTTGCCATCCATCCACAGGCCATGGTTCAGCTTTTGCAGGTCGCTGTCCGGCAGCCGGCCGGGACGCGTGTATTCGACGCGCACCAGGTATTCCTTGTCGACGTTGGTGTGCTCGCCGATCAGCTGCTTGGCGATGCGGCCATCCTGGGTCAGCACCAGCAGGCCGACCGAATCGATATCCAGGCGCCCGGCCGGTACCAGGCTGCGCAGCTGGTTGCGGTCGAAGCGCTCCGGCGAGCGGTCCTCGGCCCAGCGGTTTTCCGGCTTGATCAGGACTACGGCCGGCTGGTAGCCGTCTTCGGCCTGGCCGGAGACGTAGCCGACCGGTTTGTTGATCAGGATCGTGACGCGGCGCGCCTGTTCGGCGGCTGCCTGGCGCTCCACGGTGACTTTCTGGCTCGGGTAGACTTTGGTGCCCAGTTCGGACACCACCTTGCCGTCCACCCGCACCCAGCCCTTGGCGATCCATTCATCGGCCTCGCGGCGGGAGCACAGGCCCAGTTCGGACATGCGCTTGGACAGGCGTAACAGTTCTTCAGACATCAGATTTTCAGTGCTTCAAGTAAGTCGGTTTCCAGCTGCAGCTGGGTACGGGCATTGGCCAGGGCCGGGCCGTCGACGATGAACACGTCTTCCACGCGTTCGCCGAGGGTCATCACCTTGGCCGTATGCAGGTTGATCTTATAGTTGGTCAGGACCTTGGCGATCGAATACAGCAGGCCGGTGCGGTCGTTGGCCGCCACCGACAGCAGGTAGTACTGGCCGCGTTCGTCCGGGCGCAGGTCCACCGTCGGCTGGATCGGGAAGGTGCGCGACAGGCGCGACAGGCGGCCCTTGCTGGGCGCCTGCAGCGGCCCCTGCGTGATCAGCAGCTCGCACAGCTCATGCTCGATCAGGTTGATGATGTCGCGGTAGCTCTTGGCGAAGTTCTGCTCGGTGACCAGGAAGGTGTCGAGCGCGTAGCCGTGCTTCGTCGTGTGGATCTTCGCATCGAGGATGCTGAAGTTCTTGCGGTCGAAGTAGGAGCAGATGCGGGCGAACAGGTCGGGCTGGTCCTTGATATAGACCGCCACCTGCAAGCCTTCGCCGATCGGCGCCAGGCGCACTTTTACCACCGGCTGCTCGCTGTCCAGGCGGTCCCACAGGGCGCGCGTCTGCCAGGCGATATCGCTGGCGTCGTGGCGCAGGAAGTAGGCCAGGTCGAGCTGCTTCCACAGCGCTTCGTGCGCGTCGGGCGGCAGGCCGTACAGGCGCAGCGTGGCCAGCGCTTCCTGCTGGCGGTTCTTCAGTTCGCGGTCGGCGCTGTGCGGTTCGCCGCCCAGCACGCGCAGGGTCATCTTGTACAGGTCTTCCAGCAGCTTGCCTTTCCAGGCGTTCCAGACCTTCGGGCTGGTGCCGCGGATGTCGGCCACCGTCAGCAGGTACAGGCCGGTCAGGTGGCGCTCGTCGCCGACGGTCTTGGCGAAGGCCTGGATCACGTCCGGGTCGGACATGTCCTGCTTCTGCGCCACGTGCGACATGGTCAGGTGGTGCTCCACCAGGAAGGCCACCAGTTCGATGTCCTCCGCGCCCATGCCGTGCTCCTGGCCGAACTGGATCACGTCGGCCACGCCCAGCTTGGAGTGGTCGCCGCCGCGGCCCTTGGCAATGTCGTGGAACAGCGCCGCCACGTACAGCAGCCAGTGCTGCGGGTAGTTCGCCATCAGTTGCGAGCAGAACGGGTATTCGTGCGCGTGCTCGGTCATGGTGAAGCGGCGCATATTGCGCAGCACCATCATGATGTGCTGGTCCACGGTGTAGACGTGGAACAGGTCGTGCTGCATCTGGCCGGTGATTTTGCGGAAGCTCGGCAGGTAGCGGCCCAGGATGGACAGCTCGTTCATGCGGCGCAGGTTATGGATGATGCCCTGCGGCGCCTGCAGGATGCGCAGGAAGTAGGCCTTGTTGACCGGGTCGGCGCGGAAATCGGCGTCGATCTTGAAGCGCTCGTGCCACAGCGCGCGCATGGTGCGCGCCGTCATGCCCTTTAGCGCCGGGCGCTCGCACAGCAGCACGAAGATCTCCATGATGGCCGACGGCGTCTTCTCGAACGTGTCGTCGTCGTTCATGTCGATCAGGCCGTTCACTTCGCTGAAGCGCTCGTTGATACGCACCTTTTCCTCGTTGTGCGGGAACAGGTAGGCTTCGATGTTCTGCAGCAGGATGGTGTTCAGCTGCACCACGGCCTTGGCGGCCCAGTAGTAGCGCTGCATCAGGTATTCGCTGGCGCGGCGCATGTGCACGCCGCTGCCGGTGGCTTTCAGGCCCAGGGTTTCCGCCACGGCGGTCTGCACGTCGAACACCAGGCGGTCTTCGCGCCGGCCGGCCACCAGGTGCAGGCGCACGCGGATATCCTTGAAGGCGCGTTCCTTCTCCATCAGCTGGCGCGCCTCGGTCTGGGTGATCAGGCCGCGCACGGCCAGGGTGCGCCAGGAGTTGGCCAGGCCGGCGGCCTTGGCCATCCACAGGATCACGTGCAGGTCGCGCAGGCCGCCCGGGCTTTCCTTGACGTTCGGCTCCAGGCTGAAGGGCGTGTCCTCGTACTTGGCGTGGCGCTGGCGCATTTCGATGGTTTTCGCCTCGAAGAAGGCGCGCGGGTCCATCGCCTTGTTGTACGCGTCCTGCATCTGCGCGAACAGCACCATATTGCCGGTGATGATGCGCGCCTCCAGCAGGCTGGTTTGCACCGTGATGTCGGCTTTCGACTCGGCCAGGCATTCCTCGATGGTGCGGATGCTGTGGCCCACGTCCAGGCCCAGGTCCCACAGCAGCTGGACGAATTCCTCCAGGCGGCCGCGCGTGGCGTCGTCCGGCGCTTCGTGCAGCAGGATCAGGACATCGACATCGGAATAGGGGAACAGTTCACCGCGCCCGTAGCCGCCCACCGCCACCAGGGCCGCCTGCGGCGGCAGGCGGCTGGCGGCCCAGGCCTGGGTCAGCACGTCGTCGACGCTGCCGCGCAGGTTGCGCAGCAGCTTCTCCGGCATGCCGTCTTCGTGGAAGTTGGCGATCAGGCGCTGGCGGTCCGTTTTCAGGCGCGCCTTCAGCTGTTCGCGCAGGTCCTTCTTCATCGCGGCGTGGGGCATGCGTGCTCAGGCCTTCGCTTAAGCTGCTGCTTTTTCGGTGACAAAGGCCGGTGGTTGCGGGCTGCCGGCGGACAGGGTCAGCACCTCGTAGCCGGTTTCGGTCACGAGGATGGTGTGCTCCCACTGGGCCGACAGGCTGCGGTCCTTGGTCTTGATGGTCCAGCCGTCCGGCATTTCCTTGATCTCGCGGCGGCCGGCATTGATCATCGGTTCGATGGTGAAGATCATGCCTGCTTCCAGCACGGGACCGGTACCCGGCTTGCCGTAGTGCAGGATTTGCGGTTCTTCGTGGAAGACCTTGCCGATGCCGTGGCCGCAGAATTCGCGCACCACGCTGTAGCCGGCTTTCTCGGCATGCACCTGGATGGCGTGGCCAATATCGCCCAGGGTGGCGCCCGGTTTGACTTGTTCGATGCCGAGCCACATGCATTCGTAGGTGATGTCCGACAGGCGCTTGGCCAGGATCGACGGTTTGCCGATCAGGAACATGCGGCTGTTGTCGCCGTGGTAGCCATCCTTGATGACGGTGATGTCGAGGTTGACCACGTCGCCATCTTTCAGCACTTTCTCATTCGGGATGCCGTGGCAGATCACGTCGTTGACCGAGGTGCAGATGGCCTTGGGGTAGGGCGTGTAGCCCGGCGGGCAGTAGTTGAGCGGGGCCGGGATGGTGCCCTGCACATTGGTCATGTACTCGTGGCACAGGCGGTCCAGCTCGGCGGTGGTGACGCCGGCCTTGACGAAGGGGGTGATGTAGTCGAGTACTTCCGAGCCGAGGCGGCCGGCAACGCGCATGCCTTCGATGTCCTCGGGGGTTTTGATATTGATAGTCATGGATTCTTGCTGGGTTGTCTAGGTCGCGCACGGGGCGCGTTATCAACGAGATTATAAACGACAGCCCCCTCCAGCGCGCCTGTGCCGATTTCGACTGTTGCCAAGGTGAAATCAGAACAGGCGTCGCGCACGTGTAACAGTTGATATTTGATTGTCATATAAGCAAAGTAGCATCGCGCAACCTTCAACTCAACCGTGAGGCAAGCCGATGTCTACCAGCCGCCGCAAATTCCTGGGCATGGCCACTGCTGGCGCCGCCAGTACCCTGTTCCCGGACCTGATCCGCCAAGCGCTGGCAGTGCCGGCCTATAACGCCACCGGCACGCTGGCCGATGTGCAGCATGTTGTCATCTTCATGCAGGAGAACCGGGCCTTCGACCATTACTTCGGCACGCTGGCCGGGGTGCGCGGTTTCAACGACCCGCGCGCGATCACGCTGCCGAGCGGGAAACCGGTCTGGTACCAGCCGGACAACGCCGGCGGCTATGTACTGCCGTTCCATTTCGACGCCAGGAACACCAGTGCACTCTCGCTCGGCACCAACCATAGCTGGAAAGGGTCGCAAAGCACCTGGCAGGCCTGGGATGCCTGGGTCAGGCAGAAGACGCCGCAGTCCATGGGCTATTTCGACCGCGGCGACCTGCCGTTCTATTACGCGCTGGCGGATGCCTTCACCATCTGCGACGACTACCACTGCTCGATCTTCGGCGCCACCGACCCGAACCGCATGTATTCGCTGACCGGCACCAACCAGAACTGGCTGGGCTCAATGGGCAGCTTGTACAACATCGACAGCGCCGGCTATTACAACAATGATCCCAAGTACGACAACATCACGCCGTCGGTAACGGCCGGCGCGCCGAACTGGCGCACCTATGCCGAAGTGCTGGAAGCGAACGGCATCAGGTGGAAGGTCTACCAGGAATGGGACAACTACGGCGACAACTACCTGGCCTACTTCCGCAATTTCCGGGTGAATGCGGACGGGACGCGGCTGGCGCAATCCAGCCCCCTGTACCAGAAGGGCCGCGCCATCGCCGCCGGCTCGACCGAGGCCAACGCGCGCGGCACCAAGGGCGACTGGCTGGTCAACGCTTTCGCCGAGGATGTGCGCAATAACCGCCTGCCGCGCGTATCGTGGATCTGCGCGCCGAACGACTACACCGAGCATTCGCCGAACTCGCCCAATGCCGGGGAAAACCTGACCGCGCGGCTGCTGGCCGCGCTGGTGGCCAATCCGGAAGTGTGGTCGAAGACCGTCTTCCTGCTTACCTACGACGAGAACGACGGCTTCTTCGACCACATTCCGTCGCACCTGGCGCCGCTTAATCCGGGCATGGGACGCGCCACCATGGCCGATGTCGGGCAATACGAAAACTACAACGGCATTCCGGTCGGCCTCGGCCCGCGCGTGCCGATGCTGGTGATCTCGCCCTGGAGCAAAGGCGGGCGGGTCTGCTCGCAGCTGTTCGACCATACGTCCAAACTGCGTTTCCTGGAGGAGTGGCTGGCGGCGCTGGGGGCGCCGCGCAGCGCCGTCCGCTGCGAGCACATCTCGCCATGGCGGCGCGCCGTCTGCGGCGACCTGACCTCGGCCTTCGACTTCAAGTCGCCTAACAGCTCCTGGCCGGCCACGGTGCCGAAGACAACCAGCTACCAGCTGGTGTCCGGCAAACCCTATCCGCAGCCGCCCGCCATCCAGTCCCTGCCGGTGCAGGAACCGGGCAGCCCGCGCTATTCCTGCGCCTTGCCGTATGCGCTGGGCAGCACGGCGCGCATCAACAGCAACAAGCAGCTCGAACTGTCCTTCTTCAACCAGGGCGCGGCGGGTGCCGCCTTTATCGTCTATTCGCGCGTGCGCAGCGACGGACCCTGGTACTACACCGTGGAGGCCGGCAAGCGGATCGAGCGCGAAACATGGAACTGGAACGTAGCAAACTACCATCTGGCAGTGACCGGTCCGAACGGCTTCCTGCGCGAGTACGCGGGTGCGCTGGCCGCGGCCACGGCGAACGGCGCGGCACGGCCGGAGGCGTGGCTGAACTATGTGCCGGCAGCCGGCGCGGTGGACCTCGTGCTGTCCAACGCCGAAGGCGCGCAGGCGGCGACATTCCGCGTGAGCGACAACGCCTATGGGCGCCCGGCCAGCAGCTACACGGTGGCGGCGGGACAGCAGGCCGTGGTGCGCGTGGCCGTTGGCGCCAGCTTTGGCTGGTACGACCTGTCCGTGACCTGCGACGCCGACAGCCAGTACCTGCGCCGCCTGGCCGGCCGCCTGGAGAACGGGCTGCCCAGCCGAACCGACCCGGTGCTGGGCCGCAGCGGCGCAGCCGGCCGTGCTGCCATTTCCGTCTCGCCGGCGACCGTGGCACGTGGCGCACCGATCAGCGTGAACTACTCGGTACCAGTGCCGCAGGCCGGCAGTAAAAACTGGATCGGCATCTACCGCAGCGGCAGCACGCCCGGTTCAAGCAATTCGGTGCAATGGCAGTACGTCAGCGCGGCCAGCGGCACCGCCACCTTCGCCACCAGCGGTTTTGCGGCGGGCAGTTATGCCGCCTGGCTGCTGTTTAACGACGGTTACACCGCACTCGCCGGTCCGGTCGCCTTCAATGTGACCTGACCCGGCAGGTTCCACCTGCAGCAAACCTCACAATAACCAATAACCCGGAGAGAAAAATGCGATTGAAAGTTACAACTGCGGCAGCACTGCTATTAACCAGCCTGTTCGCGCAGGCCGGCATTCCCTACAAGGACAGCGTCTACGAGTTCAAGCAGCCGAACGGCGAAAAGCTGCGCGTGCACCTGGACGGCAACGATTACTACGCCGAGCAGCGCACCGACGACGGCTCGCTGGTGGTCTATGACGCGGCCAAGAAGGGGCTCTGCTACGCCGAGGTGAACGCGGCCGGCGACGACCTGGTGTCGACCGGTGTGCTGGCGTCCAACACCCAGAAGCGCAGTTTCGCCACGGCGGACGCGAAGCAGAAGGGCCTGAGCCACGAAGCGCGCGCCCGCAAGGCGAAGGAGAAATTCGAGCAGATGCAGGGCCGCTCGCTCGAGACCGCCCAGAAAGCCGCCAAGGCCGCCGCCAGCGCGCCGCAGCCGCTGGCCGCCATCACGGGGCAGGTGAAGGGCTTAACGGTGATTATCGATTTCCCCGATGTGCCGGGCACCATCACCCAGGCGCAGGTGAACTCCTTCCTGAACGACATGCCGTACACCGGTTTTGGCAATGCGCAGTCGGTGCGCGGCTACTTCCACTCGGTTTCGGGCGGCAAGCTGGATTACACCAATACGACCACGGTGTACTACCGTGCCAAGAACAGGAAGTCCTACTATGCCGACAGCAGCCTGAGTTCTTCGGTGCGCTCGCAGGAGCTGATCCGCGAAGCGCTGGCGTGGCTGGAAAACACCCAGGGCTTCAACTTCTCGACCCTGAGCGTGGACGCCAACAAGCGCATTCGCGGCCTTAACTTCTTTTATGCTGGCGGCGCCGACAGCGCCTGGTCGAAGGGCCTGTGGCCGCATATGGGCTGGCTGAGCAACCAGTTCTGCGCCGACGGCGTCTGCACGGGCTACTACCAGATCACCAATATGGGCAGCACCCTCAGCATCGGCACCTTCTCCCACGAGACCGGGCACCTGGTCATGGGCTGGCCCGACCTGTACGATTACGACGGCAGTTCCGAAGGCTCGGCCGCCAGTTATTGCATCATGGGTTACGGGAGCATCGGTGCGCAGAGCCAGTACCGCCCGGTCCAGCCGAATGGCTTCTTCCGCTACCTGGCGGGCTGGGATACGGTCACGGAGCTGAATCCGGCATTGAACGCCAGCGCGCCCAAGGGGCGCCTAAGCCACACATCGGGCTCGCATGCGTTGTACCGCTGGACCAACCCGGCCAAGCCGGACGAGGCGTTCTATGTGGAGGCCATCCACAAATCGAACCAGAACCTGCACCAGCCGGGGTCCGGCCTGGCGGTATGGCACGTCGACCCGGCGGGCAACAATTCGGATGAATGGCATCCGTACGTGCAGCTGGAGCACGCCGACGGCCGGCGCGATCCGGAATACCGCGTCAACCGCGGCGACGCCACCGACTTGTACGACGGCGCCATCTACAAGGCCTTCTACGATACGGTGCCGAACAACTACGCCAGCCGCGGCACCAACTCGCGCTGGTGGAGTGGCAGCGGCTCGAACTTCGGCCTGGCCAACATCAGCGCCGCCGCGCCGACCATTTCGTTCGACGTGGTGAAGGGCGATGGCAGCAGCGGCGGCGAGGTGTATACCGGCTACCTGTCGGGCGCCAACGCGTCGGCTATCCACCCGTCGCCTTACTTCTACTACAACGGCGGTACCATCAAGGCCAACCTGAGCGGCCCTGCGAATGCCGACTTTGAGCTGAAGCTGGAGAAGTGGAATGGCAGTGCGTGGGTGCAGGTGGCGTCGTCCACCAGCCCGACCTCGTCCGAGGCGATCAGCTACAGCGCTGCTGTGGCCTACTACCGGCTGACGGTGTACTCGTACAGCGGGGCCGGCAACTACACGCTCACGGTAAGCAAGTAATAAATATGGCCGGGCTGCGGTTGGGCCGCCGCTTGGCCTAACCGTCTTTTGCGGGGCGCAACTCGTCGAGCCGGCGCCTGATTGCGTCCAGGTCCGATTGCATTTTCAGGGAGCTGGATTGCAGCGCATCGATATCGGCTTGCATCTTCACCTGCGCCGGCGAGGCCTGGCGGCCCGCCTCAAAAGCCGACTGGACGCTTTGGATCAGCGCCGCGTTGAAGGCGGCGACGCCAAATACCGTGCTCAAGGTCGCGGCGATGCCAGTCGTGACCACTGCGCGTTTCACGCCCACAACGGTTGTTTCGAACTGCTGCATGCGCCGCTCGACGTCACGGGCGCGAAGCTCTTCACGCTCCCGGGCCGCCGCCTCCCGCTCCCGGGCCGCGGCCTCCCGCTCCCGGGCGGCCGCCTCGCGTGCATCGGCACGCTCCCGGGCTGCTTCATCCCGAGCGTCGGCACGCGCCATGTATGCCTCTACCACAGCACGGAACTCAGCCAGTTTCGCGTCCGTGCGGGCGTCGGCTACTTCTTGGCAAGAATCGACGTACTGTTTGGTGGCGGGATCCATCGTTTCATCTTCGGCTGCGGGGGCGGGGATGTCAACCAAGCTCATGGGGAACCTCGTCGGAGTTTCCCGATTATGGCAGCAGCCACCGCCCGCCGCTTAGAGCAGGATCAATCTTTGCCCGCTTTATTGCCAGCCAGGTGGTGTGCGACGAGCGCGTTGGCGTGGCCGTGGCCCATGGCGTGCTCGTTCTTCAGCACCGCTACCATGTCCATATGCTTCATGCCTTTCATGCCTTGCAGCAGCTTGAGCCAATGCTCGACCGGCTTGCCGTATTTGGCTTCGATGGATGGGAAGTAGGAAGATGGGGTACCCATGGCCGGCTCCTTATTGTTCCACCAGCAAAGCCAGCAGGGCCAGCGATTGTTGCCAGCCCATGTAGCACTGGTCGGCCGGGATCACCGCCGGCACTCCCTCCTGCGTGATCTCAACTTCGGTGCCGCAGGATACGGCGCGCAGGATGATGGTGGTGGTCATCTGGCCTGGCAGGTTAGGGTCGTCGAACGCGGCGGTGTAGCGGATTTTCTCGCCCGGATGCAGTTCGAGGTATTCGCCGCCGAACGAGTGCGCAAAGCCGGTGCCGAGGTCGGTGAAGGACATGCGGTACCTGCCGCCCACCCGGGCGTCCATTTCATGCACCTCGCCCAGGTAGCCGTTGGGCGGCAGCCATTTGTTGAAGGCGGCGGCGGTAGTCCATGCTTTGTAGATGCGGTCGGGGGAAGCGCGCAGGACGCGGTGCAGTTTGATGGTGCTGGTCGTCATTTCAGGTCTCCTTGCTGGTGGTTCAGTGGGTTGGTACCAGCACGACGAACCAGGAAACGCGAAATCGACAAAGCGTGGAATTATTCTTTTTGCGCTCCGCGCGGCAGCCGGCGCTTGATCTCATTGATGTCCGTTTGCATTCGCTCTATGTTGGACTGCATTCGAACCATGTTTGATTGCATCTGGGCGATATTTGACTGCATCTGAACGATGGTCGATTGCGTCTGAACGATGGTTGATTGCATCTGAACGATGGTTGATTGCATCTGATCTATGTTCGACTGCATTTTGCCAATGCTCGTTTGCATCTGGCCCATGTCCGACTGCATCCGCGCTTGCACGGGCGACGCCTGGCGGCCGGATTCAAAGGCTGCCTGGATATTCTGGAGGAGGGCGGCGTTAAATGCGGCAACCCCGAATACCGTGCTTAAGGTCGCTGCGATGCCGGTGGTGATGACGGCGCGTTTGACGCCTGCGACGACGATTTCGAACTGCTGCATGCGCCGTTCAACGTCGTGGTGGCGGATCTGTTCCCGTTCCCGAGCCGCCTGGTCGCGCTCCTCCGCGCGCGCGGTGTAACTCTCGATAATGGCACGGAACTCGGCCAGTTTCGCGTCGTTGCGCGCATCGGAAACGGCAAGGGAGGAATCGAGATACTGCTTGGTGGCGGGATCCATAGCTTCATCTTCGGCGGGGAGGTGGGTGATGTCAACCAGGCTCATGGGGCACCTTGAAGTCGGTTCCCCCATTCTGGCGACGCACGCCTCCCGGCGTTTAGACGGGGATCAAGCTATGGCTGAGTCCTTATTGCTCAACCAGCAAAGCCAGCAGGGCCAGCGACTGCTGCCAGCCGATGTAGCACTGGTCAGCCGGGATCACCGCCGGCACGCCCTCCTGGGTGATCTCGACTTCGGTACCGCAGGATACGGGGCGCAGGGTGACGGAGGTGGTCATCTGGCCGGGCAGGTTGGGATCGTCGAACGTGGCGGTGTAGCGGATCTTCTCGCCGGGATGCAGTTCCAGGTATTCGCCGCCGAAGGAGTGCGAGAAGCCGGTGCCGAGGTCGGTGAACGACATGCGCCACTTGCCGCCCACGCGGGCGTCCATTTCATGCACTTCGCCCAGGTAGCCGTTGGGCGGCAGCCATTTGTTGAAGGCGGCGGCGGTGGTCCAGGCTTTGTAGATGCGGTCCGGGGAAGCGCGCAGCACGCGGTGCAGCTTGATGGTGTTGGTGGCCATTTTGAGTCTCCTGGTGGGTGGTTGGTATAGGCACGACGCGCCAGCGCGGCCGAAAACGACGGGATTTACACGGGAAAAGCGAAAATTTTTGTATTCATTAGCAATATTGCACTAAAATGCCGCCCGGCGCAGGGCATTACAGTTGGCAACATGCTTGCACCGTACCCCCGCAATACGCTAAAATTTATGGTTGCCTGACCTAGCGTCTTGCAATAGTAGTAAATTTTCTTATTTTATAAACCCGAATCCCCCCAACAAGGGTGCCCGCAAGGGTCACTGGGCGGATTCCAGACCCAACCCTGGAGTAAATAATGTCTGTAACGATGCGTGAAATGCTGGAAGCCGGCGTCCACTTCGGTCACCAAACCCGTTTCTGGAACCCAAAGATGGCTCCGTTCATCTTCGGCCACCGCAACAAGATTCACATCATCAACCTGGAAAAGACCCTGGCCATGTACCAGGACGCGATGAAAACCATCCGTCAAATCTCCGCTTCCCGTGGCACCATCCTGATGGTTGGCACCAAGCGCCAGGCTCGCGACATCATCGCTGCTGAAGCTCAGCGCGCCGGTGTTCCGTTTGTTGACCAGCGTTGGCTGGGCGGCATGCTGACCAACTTCAAGACCATCAAGACCTCGATCAAGCGCCTGAAAGACATGGAAGCCGCTATCGAAGACGGTTCCGTGGAAAAGCTGACCAAGAAAGACGCACTGCTGTTCCGTCGCGAACTGGACAAGCTGCAGAAGTCGATCGGCGGCATCAAGGATATGGGCGGCGTTCCTGACGCAATCTTCGTGGTGGACGTTGGCTACCACAAAGGCGCGATCACCGAAGCTGCGAAACTGGGCATCCCAGTGATCGGCGTGGTTGATACCAACCACTCCCCAGAAGGCGTGACCCACGTTATCCCTGGCAACGACGACTCCTCCAAAGCGATCACCCTGTACGCCCGCGGCGTGGCAGACGCGATCCTGGAAGGCCGTGCAAACGCCACCACTGAAGTCCTGGAATCGATCAAGACTGCAGCTGGCGACGAGTTCGTAGAAGTTAACGAGCAGGCTTAATTGCCTGGCTGCCGCAAGGCAGCTTCAGCTTGAGAAAGGGGTGGCCCACCAGCTCCCCCTTTTTTTTAAACAGAATCCCCCGGAAGAGCAGGCTGCCCCAGGCGCCGCCCCGGACCAGAATCCCCAACCGAATACAGGAGAATCACATGGCAGCAATTACTGCAGCAATGGTAGGTGAACTGCGCGCTAAGACCGACGCGCCAATGATGGAATGCAAAAAAGCGCTGACCGAAGCCGGCGGCGACATGGACAAAGCAGAAGAGCTGCTGCGCGTTAAGCTGGGCGGCAAAGCTGCCAAGGCTTCCGCACGTATCACCGCTGAAGGCGTGGTTGCTTCCCACATCGCTGGCAACATCGGCGCCCTGGTTGAAGTGAACTCCGAAACCGACTTCGTGGCCAAGAACGACGACTTCCTGGCCCTGGCTGCCCTGGCTGCCAAGCTGGCCGCTGAAAACAACCCAGCTGACGTTGCTGCCCTGCTGGCCCTGCCAGCTGGCAACGGCCAGACCCTGGAAGAAGTGCGCGCTGCCCTGGTTGGCAAAATCGGCGAAAACATGTCGATCCGTCGCTTCCAGCGTTTCGAAACCACCGGCAAGCTGGCTTCCTACCTGCACGGCACCAAGATCGGCGTGATCGTCGAGTTCGAAGGCGCTGACGACCAGGTTGGTAAAGACGTGGCCATGCACATCGCTGCAATGAAGCCAGTGGCGCTGTCCTCCGAAGGCGTGCCTGCTGAGCTGATCGCCAAAGAGCGTTCGGTTGCCCAGGCCAAGTCCGACGAAGACGCAGCTGCCGCTGTTGCCGCTGGCAAGCCAGCCCAGCCAGCCGACATCGTTGCCAAGCGTATCGATGGCGCCGTTGCCAAGTACCTGAAAGAAGTGTCGCTGATGAACCAGGTATTCGTGAAGAACGACAAGCAGACCATCGAGCAGATGCTGAAAGCCGCTAACACCACCGTTAAGGGCTTCACCATGTACGTGGTGGGCGAAGGCATCGAGAAGAAAGTTGACGATTTCGCGGCGGAAGTCGCAGCCCAGATGGCTGCCTCCAAAGGCGCTTAATTAAGAAGAACGGGCCGCAAGGCCCGTTTTTTTAAGCTGCACTTTTAAACCGGGAAACCGGGGTACGGCCGAAGGGCCGGACCCGGCACACGGGGCGGCCCCCGGACCCCGGTTTAATGTTTGTTAAGCCATATTTAAGGCTTTCAAACACGAATATAACGGTGGACAATGGCATTTCCGTTATCATTGCCGCCGAAGCCTGACCGAACAAAACATTGAAAAGGAGCCCCAGCTCATGTCAAAACCAGCCTTCAAGCGCGTCCTCCTGAAATTGTCCGGCGAAGCCCTGATGGGCGACGACCCGTACGGCATCAACCGCGCCACCATCGAGCGCACGGTGGCCGACGTCGCCGAAGTTGCCAAGCTGGGCGTGGAAGTGGCGGTTGTGATTGGCGGTGGCAACATCTTCCGCGGCGTGGCGCCTGGCGCCCAGGGCATGGACCGTGCGACTGCCGACTACATGGGTATGCTGGCTACCGTGATGAACGCGCTGGCGCTGGCCGACGCCATGAAACACGTGGGCGTGACCGCGCGCGTGATGTCGGCGATCGGCATCGAGCAGGTGGTCGAGCCGTATGTGCGCCCGAAAGCGCTGCAGTACCTGGAAGAAGGCAAAGTCGTGATCTTCGCCGCCGGCACCGGCAACCCGTTCTTCACCACCGACACGGCGGCTGCGCTGCGCGGTTCGGAGATGAGCGCGGAAATCGTGCTGAAGGCCACCAAGGTCGACGGCATCTATACCGCCGATCCGAAGAAGGACCCGAACGCCACCATGTATCACAAGATCAGCTTCGACGAAGCGATCGCCAAGCACCTGCAGGTGATGGACGCCACCGCCTTTGCGCTGTGCCGCGACCAGAAGCTGCCGATCAAAGTATTCTCCATCACCAAGCCGGGCGCGTTGATGAACGTGATTATGGGCGAGGAAGAGGGTACACTGGTACACGTTTAATAATATTCAAGTTAAAGCAACAGGAGTTATGAATGTCTACTGCTGACATTAAAAAGAACGCCCAGGACAAAATGGGCAAATCCCTGGAAACCCTGCGCGCCAACCTGGCCAAGGTGCGTACCGGCCGTGCCCACACCGGCATGCTGGACAGCGTGATGGTTGAGTACTACGGCAACCCGACCCCGATCAACCAGGTGGCCAACCTGACCCTGGTCGATGCGCGCACCATCGGCGTGACCCCGTTTGAAAAGAAAATGGGCGCCGCCATCGAAAAGGCGATCCGCGATTCCGACCTGGGCCTGAACCCGGCGTCGCAGGGCGACACCATCCGCGTGCCGACCCCACCGCTGAACGAAGAGCGCCGCAAGGAAATGGTCAAGCTGTGCAAGGGCGAAGGCGAAGACGCCAAGGTCGCCGTGCGCAACATCCGCCGCGATGCCAACGAGGCCATGAAGAAGCTGGTCAAGGACAAGGCGATCTCGGAAGACGAGGAGCGCCGTGGCGTGGATGAGGTGCAGAAGCTGACCGACAAGTTCATCGCCGACATCGACAAGATCGTTGCCGAAAAAGAGAAAGAAGTCCTGACCGTCTAAAGGTCGCGAAAACCTGAGCAAAGGCAGGGGTCTGACCCTCAGGGTCAGGCCCCGGTTTTTTGGTTTTTAGTATAAGAAGCTATGAAATATTCGAGTTCGACGACCGGAGTGCCCGATGCGCCGAAGGTGCCGCGCCACCTGGCCATCATCATGGACGGCAACGGACGCTGGGCAACCAAGCGTTTCCTGCCACGCGTGGCAGGCCACGTGAAAGGCGTGGAAGCGGTGCGTACCGTGGTGGAAGCCTGCGCCTTGCGCGGCATCGAGTACCTGACCGTCTTTGCGTTCAGCTCCGAGAACTGGCGCCGGCCGGAAGAGGAAGTTTCGCTGCTGATGAAACTCTTCGTTACGGCCCTGGAGCGCGAGGTGTCGAAGATGCATGCGAATAATATCCGGCTGAAGGTGGTGGGCGACCTGTCGCGCTTCGATGCCAAGCTGCAGGACATGATCGCCAATGCCGAGCGCAAGACCGCCAACAACACCCGCATGACCGTTACCGTGTGCGCCAACTACGGCGGGCGCTGGGATATCATGCAGGCCATCGGCAAGATGGTGGCCGAACACCCGGGCGTGACCGATTTCTCCGAAGAGCAGCTGGCGCCGTACCTGTCGATGGCTTACGCGCCGGAACCGGACCTGTTCATCCGCACCGGCGGCGAGGAGCGCATCTCCAACTTCCTGCTGTGGCAACTGGCGTATACGGAGCTGTACTTCACCGATACCTACTGGCCCGACTTCAATGCCGAACGCCTGGACGAGGCGATTGCCTCCTACCAGAACCGTGAACGCCGCTTTGGCCGCACTGGCGACCAGGTGGCCCAGAAAAGCTAAACAAGCATGCTGAAAACCCGCGTGATTACTGCCGTCCTGCTGCTGGCGGTACTGCTGCCCGTCCTGTTCTCCGGCTACCAGCCGGCGGTGGACGTGGTGGTGACCATCTTCTTCGCCGCCGCCGTGTGGGAAGCCTTCCGCCTGTTCCAGAACCGCGCCGCGCTGGTGGTGGCCGGCGCCTGGACCGCGGCCTTCGTATACACCTTCTTCTTCAGCGCCGGCCTGGAGCAGGCCAAGTTCTGGCTCGCCATTGGCGCCGCCATCTGGCTGATCCGCTTCGCGCCGGCCCTGAAACTGGGCTTGCCGCCGGTGGACGGTACCGGCAGCACCATGCTCAGCATGGTGTACGCCGCCACCCTGGTGTCCTGCTTCGTCGCCATCCTGCTGCTGTTCGCGCGCGGCCCGGTCTACCTGCTGTCGGTGATGGCGGTGGTATGGGCGGCCGACATCTTTGCCTATTTCTCGGGCAAGGCCTTCGGCAAGCACAAACTGGCGCCGACCATCTCTCCGGGCAAATCGTGGGAAGGCGCGGTGGGTGGCCTGCTGGCCGTGCTGCTGCTGGCGATCGTGACCGTGCTGCTGGCGCCTTCGGTGCCGCTGCTGCAGGATACTTTCGCCGTACGCCTGGCCGAGCGCATGGGCTGGGGCATCATGCTGGCGGTGCTGGTGCTGGTGGTTGCCGCCTCCATCGTCGGCGACCTGTTTGAATCCATGCTCAAGCGCCGCGCCGGCATGAAGGACAGCAGCAACCTGCTGCCTGGCCATGGCGGCGTGCTTGACCGTATCGACGCGCTGGTGCCGGTGCTGCCCATTGCCGCGTTGATCACCCCAAGGCTGTTCTAAGGAATTCCATGCAACGCATTACCATCCTCGGCGCCACCGGTTCCATCGGCGTCTCCACGCTGGACGTCATCGCGCGCCACCCGGACCGTTATTCCGTCTACGCGCTGACCGCGCATAGCCGCGTCGAAGAACTGGCGGCGCAGTGCATCCAGTTCCGCCCGGCGCGCGCCGTGGTCGGCAGCGCCGCCGGCGCCGAGCAGCTGGCAGCCTTGCTGCGCGCCGCCGGCTGCCGCACGGAAGTGGAGTGGGGTGAGGCCGCCCTGTGCGCCGTGTCCGCCGCCGCCGAGACCGATGCCGTGATGGCCGCCATCGTCGGCGCCGCCGGCCTGGCGCCGACCCTGGCCGCCGCGCGCGCCGGCAAGAAGGTCATGCTGGCCAATAAGGAAGCGCTGGTCATGTCCGGCCAGCTGTTCATGGACGCCGTGGCCGCCAGCGGCGCGCTGCTGCTGCCGATCGACTCCGAGCACAACGCGATTTTCCAGTGCCTGCCGCAGAACTTTGGCCGCGCGCCGGCGGCGGCCGGCGTCACCAAGGTGCTGCTGACCGCCTCCGGCGGCCCGTTCCTGAAGCGCGACGTCGCCACGCTGGAGAACGTCACCCCGGATGAAGCCTGCAAGCACCCGAAGTGGGTCATGGGCCGCAAGATTTCGGTGGATTCCGCCACCATGATGAACAAGGGCCTGGAAGTGATCGAGGCGCACTGGCTGTTCGGCGCCTCCGCCGAGCAGATCGAAGTGGTGATCCACCCGCAGTCGGTGGTGCATTCCATGGTGTCCTACAATGACGGTTCGGTGCTGGCTGAGCTGGGCAATCCGGACATGCGCACGCCCATCGCGCACGCGCTGGCCTACCCGGAGCGTATTGCCTCGGGCGTGGCGCAGCTGGACCTGACGCAAGTCGGTACGCTGCAGTTCGAAAAGCCGGACTTCAACCGCTTCCCCTGCCTGGCGCTGGCGTTCGAGGCGCTGCGCGCCGGCGGCACGGCGCCAGCCCTGCTGAACGCGGCCAACGAGGTGGCGGTGCAAGCCTTCCTGGATGAGCGGATCGGCTTCCGCCGCATCGACCGCGTGATCGCCCAGGTGATGGACGAGCTGCCGCACGGCGCGGCCAGCAGCATCGAGGCCGTGATGGCGCAGGACGCGCTGGCGCGCGCTGCTGCGGAACGTATTATTTCGGGATAATCCAGGAGGGCCAGCCATGGACGCCTTGCGCACAATCCTCGCCACCATCGTCTGTCTCGGCTCCCTGATCGTGATCCACGAACTGGGCCACTACCTGGTGGCGCGCTGGTGCGGGGTGAAGGTGCTGCGCTTTTCGGTCGGCATGGGCCGCGTGGTCTGGATGCGCCGCTTCGGCAAGGACCAGACCGAGTGGGCCCTGTCCGCCATCCCGCTGGGCGGCTACGTCAAGATGCTGGACGCGCGCGAAACCGAGCTGGCCGGCCTGCCGCCGCAGGACCTGGCGCGCGAATTCACCCGCCAGAACGTCTGGAAGCGCATCGCCATCGTCGCTGCCGGCCCGCTGGCCAACTTCCTGCTTGCCATTGCACTGTATGCCGGCCTGTATATGTCCGGTGTGCGCGAACCGGCGGCGCGCCTGGCCGAGCCGGCGGCCGCCAGCGCCGCTGCGGCGGCCGGCCTGCAGCGCGGCGACCAGGTGAAAACCGTCAACGGCGAAGCGGTGCAGGGCTGGTCAGAGCTGCGCTGGGCCATCATCCAGGCTGCCATCCATAAAGAGGATTTGCGCATCGAAGCCGAACGCCCCGGCTACGGCGTCGTGCGCGCCACCTTGCCGGCAGCGGCGGCGGCCGGCATCAAGCTGGAGGACGACGTGCCGAGCGCCCTCGGCCTGGACCTGATGCGGCCGCCGGCCGTGATCGGCCGCACGGAGGAGGGCGGCGCCGCGCGCCGCGGCGGCATGCTGAAGGGCGACGTGGTGCTGGCCGTGGACGGCCAGGCGGTGAACGACGCGCGCGCCTTCCTGCGCGAAGTGCAGCGCGCCCCGGGCCGCACCCTGGCGGTCACCGTGCAGCGCGACGGCAAGCCGGTGCAGCTGTCCATCACGCCGGAGGCGGTGGAGGACAAAGGCGCCAACAGCAAAGGCCTTGTAACAGTCGGTAAGATCAAGGCCGAACTGGTGGGCGCGGTTGATACGATAGTGGTGCATTACGGCCCGCTGGAAGCGGGCGCCAAGGCGGTGCGGCAGGTGGCGGAAACCTGCAGCATGACCCTGCGCATCCTGGGCCGCATGATCGTCGGCGAGGTTTCGCTGAAAAACATTACCGGCCCGATTACCATCGCTGAATATGCCGGTGAAACGGCGAAAATGGGCGCCGAGTCTTTTATCGCCTTCGTCGCCTTTATCAGCGTGAGCCTTGGCTTAATGAATTTGCTGCCAATTCCTGTTCTGGATGGGGGGCATTTGCTGTATTATTCGCTGGAAGTTTTGACCGGGCGTCCTGTTTCGGAGCGTATTGCCGATCTGGCGCAGCGTATTGGACTGGGATTGCTGGTGTCTTTAATGGCGCTGGCGATATTCAATGACCTGGCCCGGAAGCTTTAATATTTTTCGATTTGCCGATGAAATTACACACTGATCGTATCGCCCCCAATTTCCGCCGCAGCCTGGTAGGCGCCGCTGTCCTGGCAATCTGCTCCGGCAGCGCCCTGGCCGCCGAGCCGTTCGTCGTCAAGGATATCCGTGTCGAAGGCATCCAGCGTACCGAAGCCGGTACCGTATTCAGCTACCTGCCGGTGCGCGTGGGCGAAACCTTCAGTGATGACAAGAGCGTGGCCACCATCAAGGCCCTGTACGCGACCGGCATTTTCAAGGATGTGAAACTGGAGCGCGACGGCAACGTGCTGGTCGTGATCGTGGAGGAGCGCCCGGCCATCGCCAAGGTGGACTTCAAAGGCACCCACGAGTTCGAGAAGGACATGCTGATCAAGGCGCTGAAGGATATCGGCGTCGGCGAAGCCAAGACCTTCGACAAGGCATCGGTCGACCGCGCCGAGCAGGAGCTGAAGCGCCAGTACCTGTCGCGCGGCCTGTACGGCGTGAAGGTCACCACCACCGTGACCCCGATGGAGCGTAACCGCGTCAGCATCGACTTCGAGGTCGACGAAGGCGAAGTGGCGCGCATCAAGCAGATCAGCTTCGTCGGTAACAAGGCCTTCAGCGACAAAGAGCTGCGCGAACAGATCGCCCTGAATACCGGCGGCTGGTTCAGCTGGTACACCAAGGCCGACCAGTATTCCAAGACCAAACTGAATGGCGATATCGAATCCCTCAAGTCCTTCTATACGGACCAGGGTTATATCGAGATGAATGTGGATTCCACCCAGGTGTCGATCACCCCGGACAAGAAGGACATCTACATCACCATCAATATCACCGAAGGCGAGAAATACACCGTCTCGGACATCAAGTTCGAAGGCGAAATGTACGGCCGCGAGGACGAACTGCGCCAGCTGGTGCTGCTGAAAAAGGGCAAGCTGTACTCCGGCAAGCTGCTGACCGCCACCAACAAGCTGATCACCGACCGCCTGGGCACCTTCGGCTTCGCCTTCGCCAACGTGAACGCGAACCCGGAAATCGACCAGCAGAAGCGCGAAGTCGCCTTCACCTTTATCGTCGACCCGGGCAAGCGCGCCTACGTGCGCCACATCAACATCTCGGGCAACACCACCACCCGCGACGAGGTCATTCGCCGCGAGTTCCGCCAGTTCGAATCGAGCTGGTACGACGCCAACAAGATCAAGCAGTCGCGCGACCGCGTCGACCGCACCGGCTACTTCAAGGACGTGACGGTCGATACGCCGGAAGCGCAGGGCACCTCCGACCAGGTTGACATCAACCTGACCGTGGTGGAACGCCCGACCGGCAACTTCCAGATCGGCGGCGCTTTCTCGCAGGCCGAGAAGTTCACCTTCAACGCTGCGATCCAGCAGGCCAACTTTGCCGGTTCCGGCAATACCGTGGGCCTGGAGCTGAACACCTCCAAGTACAGCCGCACCATCGCCTTCAACCACACCAACCCGTACTTCACCGAAGACGGCGTGTCGCGCAGCTACGAGCTTTACCTGCGTACCTTCCGCCCGCCAGCAGTGAACTCGGGCCTGTACAACATCAAGCAGACCGGCGGCCGCATCAACTTCGGCGTGCCGTTCTCCGAGACCGACACCGTGTTCTTCGGCCTGGGCCTGGAGAAATCGCGCGTGGAAACCGACGAATCGTCGCCGGCCTACTTCCTGCAGTACGTGCGCGACCTGGGCGGCCCGGCCAGCGGTATCGGTTCGGTCAACGCCTACTCGGTGCCGCTGACCGTGGCCTGGGCGCGCGACAGCCGCGATTCGGCCATGACCCCGACCATCGGCTTCATGCAGCGTATCAACCTGGAGCTGGACGCGATCGGCGAGACCAAGTACTGGCGTACCGTGTACGAGTCGCAGTGGTACAAGCCGCTGACCAACAAGATCACGCTGGCCCTGAAAGGCGAGTTCGATTACGGCCGCGGCTTCAGCGGCAAGCGCTATCCTGTGTTTAAGAACTTCTACGCCGGCGGCATCGGTTCGGTGCGCGGCTACGCCAGCTCCTCGCTGGGCGTGGTCGACCCGCGCTTCGGCGACACGCTGGGCGGCGCCTCGCGCCTGATCCTGAACACCGAGCTGCAGATGCCGTTCCCGGGCCAGGGCCAGGACCGTTCGCTGCGCTGGTTCGGCTTCCTCGATGGCGGCCAGGTGTACCAGGAGCGCGCCAAGATGCGCCTGTCGGAGCTGCGCTTCTCCGCCGGCCTGGGTCTGAGCTGGATTTCCCCGGTCGGCCCGCTGAAGTTGAGTTATGCTTTGCCTCTGAATGAAAAGTTTGGCGACCGCCTGGAACGCTTCCAGTTCCAGATGGGTACCGGCTTCTAATTGCTGCAAAGCAACGTCTTTTTATACGGAGAATGAAGTTGAAGACTGCCACCGCTACGCTGAGCAAAATGGCTGCCGTCCTGGCGCTGGGCTTCCTGGCCACGGCGCCGGCACACGCGCAGTCCTCCAAGATTGCCTGGTTGAGCGCCGAGCGCATCTACAACGAGTCGAAGCTGGCGAAACTGGCCGACAACAAGCTGCGCGAAGAGTTTTCCAGCCGCGAGAAGGCGCTGCAGGAACTGGCGGCCCGCTCCAAGGCGGCGGCCGAAAAATGGGAAAAGGAAGGCGCCATCAAGCCCGAGCCTGAGCGCAGCCGGCTGCAGCGCGAAGCCTACGAGGCCGACCTGAACTTCCAGCGCCGCCAGCGCGAGTTCCGCGAAGACCTGAGCCAGCGCACCAACGAGGAGCGCGCGGCGATCGCCGAAAAAGCGACCAAGATCATCAAGCAGATCGCAACGACCGAAGGCTTCGACATCGTCCTGCAGGACGCCGTCTGGGCCAGCCCGCGCATCGACATCACCAACAAGGTGCTGGAAGCGCTGGACAAATAACAAACAGATTGGATTTCTAAGATGGGCCTTCGACTAGGAGAACTGGTCGAGCGCCTGGGCGGCCAACTGGTGGGGGACCCGGAACTTTATGTGACGGGTATCGCGCCGTTGACCGATGCAGGCGCTTCGCAGATCAGCTTCCTCAGTAACAGCAAATTCCGCTCGCAGGCGGGGCAAAGCCAGGCGGCGGCCCTGATTGTCAGCGTCAATGACGATGCCACCGTGGCAGAAGCCTACAAAGGCGCCCGCATCGTCGTCAAGAATCCCTATGTGTACTTCGCCCGCGCCGCGCAGATTTTCGAGGCGCAGACGGCCTACGTGCGTCCGGCCGGCGTGCACCCGACCGCCTTTGTCGACCCGGCCGCCAAGGTCGACCCGGGCGCCCACATCGGCCCCAAAGTGGTGGTGGAAGCGGGCGCCGTGATCGGCGCCGGCGTGGTGCTCGATGCCGGCTGCTATATCGGGCGCGACGCGCAGGTGGGCGAGGGCACGCACTTCTTCGCCAACGTGACCTTCCACGCCAAGTGCGTGATCGGCAAGCGCGGCATCATCCACTCGGGCGCCGTGATCGGCACCGACGGCTTCGGCTTCGCCAACGACGGCGGCGTGTACGTGCGCATTCCCCAGGTGGGGCGCGTGCTGATCGGCGACGACGTCGACATCGGCGCCAACACCACGGTCGACCGCGGCGCGCTGGCCGATACCATTATTGAAGACGGCGTGAAGCTGGACAACCAGATCCAGATCGGCCACAACTGCGTGATCGGCGCGCACACCGCCATGGCCGGCTGCGTCGGCGTGGCCGGCAGCGCGAAGATCGGCAAGCACTGCACGTTCGGCGGGGCGGCCATGATCCTGGGCCACCTGACCATTGCGGACAACGTGCATATTTCATCGGGCAGCCTGGTATCGCGCTCGATTTCCGAACCCGGCCAGTACACGGGCATCTACCCGCTGGCCAAAAACAGCGATTGGGAGAAGTCGGCAGCCATAGTCCGCAACCTGCCGACGATGCGCGATAAAATGCGCGCGCTGGAAAAAACCATTAAAACTAAAACCGAAGACGAAGAATCATGACCACTACCGAAACCAAAACGATGGACATCTGCGAGATCAAGGCCTACCTGCCGCACCGCTACCCGCTGCTGCTGGTTGACCGCGTCATCTCCTACGAGGAGAACAAGTCCATCACCGCCATCAAGAACGTGACCGTGAACGAAGAGTTCTTCAACGGCCACTTCCCGCACAAGCCGGTCATGCCGGGCGTGCTGATGATCGAAGCGATGGCGCAAACCGCAGCCCTGCTGTCGTTCAAGTCCATGGGCATCAAGCCGGACGAGAATTCGGTGGTGTACTTCGTCGGCATCGACAACGCCCGCTTCAAGCGCCCGGTCGGCCCCGGCGACCAGCTGAAGATGGACGTGGAAATCCTGCGCAATGCGCGCGGCATCTGGAAATACAAGGCGGTCGGCTCGGTCGACGGCCAGGTGGCGCTGGAAGCTGAACTGATGTGCACCATCCGCGCCGTGGAGTAAGACTATGGCAAACATCCACCCAACCGCAATCGTCGACCCGAAGGCCGAACTGGCCGCGGGCGTCGAGATCGGCGCTTACACGATCATTGGCCCGAACGTGGTGATTGGCGAGAACACCGTGGTGGGCCCGCACGTCGTGATCGAGGGCCATACCACGATCGGCAAGAACAACAAGTTCTTCCAGTTTTCCTCCATCGGCGCCGCGCCGCAGGACAAGAAGTGGAAGGGCGAACCGACACGCCTCGAGATCGGCGACGACAACACCATCCGCGAGTTCTGCACCTTCAACCTGGGTACGGTGCAGGACAAGGGCGTGACCAAACTCGGTAACAACAACTGGATCTCGGCCTACGTCCACCTGGCGCACGACTGCGTGGTCGGCAACAACACCATCTTCTCGAACAACGCGCAGATGGCCGGCCACGTGGAGATTGGCGACTGGGTCATCATGTCCGGCTTCGCCAACGTGCACCAGTTCTGCAAGATCGGCGCCCACGCCTTTGTCGGCATGAGCACCAGCCTGACGCAGGACGTGCCGCCGTACGTTCTGCTGAACGGCAACCCGGCCGCCGCCCATGGCGTCAATATCGAAGGCTTGAAACGCCGCGGCTTCAGCCGCGAGCAGATCAACGCCATCCGCAACGCGTACAAGATCCTGTACCGTTCCGGCCTGACGCTGGAAGAAGCCAAGGCGGCGATGATCGAAGCCGAAGCCGGCCTGCCGGAAGACTGCGCCGCCGCCGCGCGCTCGATGCGCGAGTTCCTCGATACGACGACCCGTGGCATCGTCCGCTGACGTCTCGATCGCAGTCGTCGCCGGCGAACCGTCCGGCGACCTGCTGGCGGGCCGCCTGCTGGGCGGCCTGCGCCCGCACCTGCCCGAAGCCCGCTTCCACGGCATCGGCGGGCCCGCCATGCAGGCGCACGGCTTTGAATCGCAATGGCCGCTCGAGAAGATGACGGTGCGCGGCCTGTTCGAGATCATCCCGCGCTACCGCGAGCTGAAAGGCATCCAGAACAGCCTGCGCGACCAGCTGCTGGCCGAACGGCCGGCCTGCTTCATCGGCGCCGACTACCCCGGCTTCAACCTTGGGCTGGAAGCGCAGCTGCGCGACGCCGGCATCCCGACCGTGCATTACATCGGCCCGCAGATCTGGGCCTGGCGCGGCGGCCGCATCAAGAAAATCATCAAATCGGTCTCGCACATGCTGGTGATCTTCCCGTTCGAGGAAGAGATCTACAGGAACGCCGGCGTGCCCGTGACTTACGTCGGCCACCCGCTGGCCGAAGTGATTCCTGTGCAGCCGGACGAAGCGGCCGCGCGCCGCCAGCTCGGCCTGGCCGAAGACGCCAACGTGGTCTGTGTCATGCCCGGCAGCCGCATGGGCGAACTGAAGTACAACACGGCCGCCTTCATCGGCGCCTGCAAGCTGCTGCTGCAGCGCGACCGCTCGCTCAAGTTCGTGGTGCCGATGGCCGGCGAAAAGCAGCGCCAGTACTTCCTGCAGCTGATCGCCGAAGCGGGCCTGCAGGACATTGAGCTGATGCTGCTGGACGGCCAGTCGCACACCGCCATCTGCGCCGCCGACGCCGTGCTGGTCGCCTCCGGCACCGCCTCGCTGGAAGTGGCGCTGTTCAAGAAGCCGATGGTCATCGCCTACAAGATGATGGCCGCCAGCTGGCACATCATGCGCCACATGGGCTACCAGCCCTGGATTGGGCTGCCGAACATCCTGGCGCGCGAGTTCCTCGTGCCGGAGCTGCTGCAGAACGCCGCCAGCGCCGAAGCGCTGGCCGAGGCCATGTGGAAGCAGCTGAGCGACGCCCCGCACCGCCTGCAGCTGGCGCAACGTTTCACCGACATGCATCACAGCCTGCTGCGCAACAGCGCCCAGGAAGGCGCCGCCGCAGTCTTGAAAGTCATCAACAGATAGGGGAGTTCGAGGGCCAGGTGGGGTAGAAAAAATGGGAAAAATGGGGACGTACCCCATTTTTTCCGCTGCGCGGAAAAATGGGGTACGTCCCCATTTT